>JBIOZN010000466.1:0-6529 GCA_044871175.1 Acidimicrobiales bacterium
GACGGCGGCGCCGCCGGCGCCGACGCCGGCGCTGGCGCGGCAGCGGCCGGCGCGGCCGGCTCGACGCGACCGACGGTGGCCGCCGCCGGCGCTTCCGCTGGGGCCGGCGCCGTGGGAGCGGCCGCCGGGGCGGCGGTCGGCGCGCCCGGCGGCGGCGCGACGGTGGGCGAGGCGGCGGCGCGCCCGCCGTCGCCGGCGGCCAGCACGTCGGCCTTGACGATGCGACCCCCCGGCCCCGAGCCGGTGACCGAGCGCAGGTCGATGCCGCGTTCGCGCGCGAGCGCCCGAGCCACGGGCGAGGCCCGCACCTTTCCCTCCTCGCCCGCCGGGGCCGGCGCGGGAGCCGCCGCCGGCGCAGGAGCCGCGGCCGGCGCAGGAGCCGGAGCGACCGCGGCCGGAGCCGCTGGGGCCGGAGCCGCCGCCGCCCCGTCACCCGGCGCCGCCCGTGCCCCTTCCCCCGACCCCACCGTGGCGATGGGCTCGCCGATGGGCACCGTCTGGCCCTCGCCCACCAGGATGTCCTCGAGCACCCCGGCGTCGTAGGACTCGAGTTCCATGACCGCCTTGTCGGTCTCGATCTCGGCCAGCACGTCGCCGCGCTCGACGGGGTCACCGACCTGCTTCAGCCACCGCAGGAGCGTGCCTTCCTCCATCGTGTCGCTCAGACGGGGCATCGTGACCACTGCCATTGGTGACCGTCCCTACCCGCGGGCTCCGACCGAGCCCAGCGTCTCGTGAATGACCCGGATGAGCGCGTCGGCGGTGGGCAGGGCGGCCAGCTCCAACGGCTTGGCGTAGGGCAGCGGCGCCTCGGCCTGGGCCACCCGGCGCACCGGCGCGTCGAGGTAGTCGAAGGCCCCTTCCTGGATGGTGGCGGCCAGCTCGGCGCCCACGCCGTAGCTGAGCCAGTCCTCCTCCATGATCACCGCCCGGCTGGTCTTGCGTACCGAGCGCACCACCGTCTCCCGGTCGAGGGGCCGCAGGCTGCGGAGGTCGACCACCTCGATGCTGACCCCGTCGCTCTCCTCCAGCTCCTCGGCCACGTGGAGGGCCACCGACGTCATGCGGGAGTAGGCGACGATCGTGAGGTCGTCGCCCTCCTTCACCACCTCGGCCCGGCCGATCTCGACGGTGTAGTCGTCCTCGGGCACTTCGCCCTTGGTGTTGTAGAGGGCCAGGTTCTCGATGAACATCACCGGGTCGTCGTCGCGGATCGACGCCGTCAGCAGGCCCTTGGCGTCGGCCGGCGTGGCCGGCGTGACGACCTTGAGCCCGGGGATGTGGGCGTACAGCACCTCGAGGTTCTGGGAGCGGGTGGCGGCCAGCTGCTGGCCACCCCCACCGGGCGTGCGCACCACCATGGGCACGGGGGTCTGGCCCCCGAACATGGGATAGATCTTGGCCGCGTGGTTGACGATCTGGTCGTACGCCAGGAGGCTGAAGTTGATCGTCATGATCTCCACCACCGGGCGCAGGCCGAGCATGGCCGCGCCGATGGCCATCCCCACGAAGCCCTCCTCGGCGATGGGCGTGTCGCGCACCCGCCGGGGCCCGAACTCCTGCAACAGCCCGGCGGTGATCTTGTACGACCCCTCGAAGACCCCGATCTCTTCGCCCATCAGGAACACGTTCTCGTCGCGCAGCAGCTCGGCGCGCAGCGTGTCGTGGAGGGCCTGGCGGTAGGTGATGGTGGCCACGGCGCCCTCCTAGTCCAGGGTCACGATGGGATCGCCGGGGAAGGCCCGGGTCTCGTTGGGCACGGGAGTGGCGTAGGTCGTCTCGAACAGGTCGGCGCCTTCCGGCGCCGGACTGGTGTCGGCGAAGTCGATGGCGTCGCTCACCTCGCGCTCGACCTGCGCC
Source organism: Acidimicrobiales bacterium (assembly GCA_044871175.1). Lineage (GTDB taxonomy): Bacteria > Actinomycetota > Acidimicrobiia > Acidimicrobiales > Ilumatobacteraceae > JBIOZN01. The sequence continues at coordinate 1,861 of JBIOZN010000466.1, forward strand.
TCGACACGGGCCGCCCCGGCCTCGTCGAGCAGGCCGCCCTCGATCAGCCACCGCCGGAAGGCGGCCACGGGATCGGCGCGCTCGGCCGCCTCCACCTCGTCCCGTGCGCGGTATCGGGCAGGGTCCACCACCGAATGGCCGCGGATGCGGAAACTCACCGCTTCGAGCAGCGTGGGCAGGCGCTCGTGACGGGCCCGCTCGACGGCCCGCTGGGCGGCGTCGCGCACGGCCACGACGTCGTTGCCGTCGACCCGCTCGCCCACCATCCGGTAGGCGCACGCCCGGCGGTACAGCTCGGGCTCGGCCGACGCCGCCTCCACCTTGGTGCCCATGCCCAGCTGGTTGTTGATCACCACGTAGACGACGGGCAGCTTCCAGATCTGGGCCATGTTCAGCGATTCGTGGAAAGCGCCGATGTTGGTTGTGCCGTCGCCCATCTGGCACATCACGACCTCGTCGGTGTCGCGGTAGGCGATGGCGAGGGCGGCGCCGGTGGCGATGGGGATCTGGCCGCCGACGATGGCGTAGCCGCCGAGCAGGCGGGCCCGGACGTCGAACATGTGCATCGAGCCGCCCCGACCCCGCGACACCCCGGTCTCCTTGCCGAACAGCTCGGCCATGACGCGGCCCGGTTCGATGCCCCGGGCGAGGGCGTAGCCGTGGTCGCGGTAGTTCGTGAACAGGTAGTCGCGGGCCTGGAGCGCGGCCATCAGGCCCACGACGGTGGCCTCCTCGCCCAGGTTCAGATGGCAGTACCCGCCGATCTTGGCGCGGGTGTACATCTCGGCGGTGCGTTCCTCGAATCGCCGGACGAGCACCATCTGGCGGTAGTAGCCGACGAGGGTGTCGCGCTTGTCGTCGGGCCCGTCGGCAGGGGCGGTGGCAGTGGCGGTGGCGCCGGTGGCATCGGCCGGCTGCGTCGACATCGCGGTATTCCTCCCTAGTCGCCGGGGGCGGGCGTCTGTTGGGCGAAGCGGTCGGAGCCGGCGCCGCACTGCTCGCAGCGCTCGGGGGGACGGGGGCTGCGCACCGGCTGGCCGCACACCTCGCAGGCCCACTCGATGATCATCAGGCGCACGACGTCGGAACGGCTCACGATCCCCACGAGCTCGGGCCCCACCATCACCGGCACGCGCCGGATCCGCCGCTCGACGAGCAGGAACTGGACGTCCTCGACGTCGGTGTCGGGCGTGACCGAGATGACCGAGGGCGACATCACGTCGCCGGCCGTCTCGCCCTTCTTGGCCAACAGGTCGTGCTCGCTCACGATGCCGACGACGCCGCCCTGGTCGTCGGTGATCACCACCGCGCTGATGTCGTGCTCGGACATCAGCTTGGCCACGGCCGAGGTCTTGGCCTTGGCCCGGGTCGTGATGACCGGGGCGGTCATGATCTCCTTCACCTTCAACGGGAGGCACCTCCACGGTCGCGGGGCGGGGGAACGTGCAACGGCAGGCCCAGCGCCACCATGGTGGCCTCCATCGTCCCCTCCCCCAGCGTGGGATGGGCGTGGATGGTGGCGGCGATGTCGTCCAGGGTGGCCTCCAGCCGCAGAGCGAGGGCGCCTTCGGCGATGAGGTCGCTGGCACTGGGCCCCACGACGTGCACGCCGAGCACCTCGCCGTAGCGGCGCTCGGCCACGACCTTGATGAGCCCCTCGGTGGCGCTGTAGGTCTGGGCCCGGCCGAGGGCCGAGAAGGGGAACCGCCCGACCATCACGTCGTGGCCCCGCTCGCGCGCCGCCTGCTCGGTGAGCCCCACACTGGCCACCTCGGGGTGCGTGAACGTGGCCGCCGGGATCACGTCGTAGTCCATGTGCTCGTCGTGGCCGGCGATCACGGCCGCGGCCACCAGGCCCTGATGGGAGGCGACGTGGGCCAGCAGCGTGCGGCCGGTGACGTCGCCGATGGCGTACACGTGGGGCACGTTGGTGCGCAGCTGGTCGTCCACCACCACGAAGCCGCGCCGGTCGGTCTCCACGCCGGTGCGGTCGAGGTCGAGCCCGGCGGTGTTGGGCCGCCGGCCCACGCCCATCAGCACGACGTCGGCTTCGGCGGTACGGGCGTCCTGGCCCTCGGCGTCGGTGATGGTGACCTGGAGCGGCGGTCCTTTGCCGTCCGGGGCTTCGATGGCCGACACCGAATGCGACGTCAGCACGGTGATCCCCCGCTTCTCGAACGAGCGGCGCAGGGCCTGGCCGATGTCGGCGTCCTCCAGGGGCACGAGGCTGGGCAGCAGCTCGACCACGGTGACCTGGGCGCCGAAGGCGTGGAACAGGCTGGCCCACTCGGCGCCCACCGCGCTGCCGCCCACGATCACGATGCGCTCGGGCACCTCGGGCAGCAGGAAGGCGCCGTCGGAGGTCACCACGCCGGGCAGGTCGTGGCCCGGGATCGGGAGGACGACCGGGGTGGAGCCGGTGGCGATGATGACGTCGCGGCCCGTCACGGCGGCCTGCACGGGGCTGTCCTCGTCGGCGGGCGCGTTGTAGAGCGGTGCCCCCGGACCCAAGGGGGCGGGACCGACGGCCCGCACCTCGACGGTGGTGGGGCCGGTGAAGCGCCCGTGGCCCGCGAACACGCTGACGCCGTTGGCCTTGAGCAGCCCGGCCACCCCGTCGGTGAGGCCCTTCACGATCCGGTCGCGCCGCTTGACGACGGTGGAGTAGTCGACGCGCACGTTGTCGGCGAGCACGCCGAAGTCGGCGGCGTGAGCCAGGGTCTCCAGCACCTCCGCCGATCGCAGCATGGCCTTGGTGGGGATGCAGCCCCAGTTGAGGCACACGCCGCCGGGGCGCTCCTTCTCCACCACGGCCGTGCGCAGCCCGAGCTGGGCGGCCCGGATGGCGGCCACGTAGCCGCCGGGGCCGCCGCCCACGATCACGAGGTCGAAGGTGGTGACCGCCTGCTCGGCCATGTCGCGCCTCCCCCAGTCGTGTCCCCGGCGGCGGCGACGGTAGTGCAGCCTCCAGGGAGGAGGGAACACGCGTGGTCAGCCCGGACGCGGCGCCGACCACTCGGGAGGAACTGACAACTTTCGTCGCTTCCGGTCGTGACACGACAGCAAGCGACGAAAGTGTGCTCTCGGCGACGGGCCGCTCAGGCCGTTCCGGAGCCGAACGTGTCCGTGGCTTCGTCGTCGGGGACGACTGCGTTCAGTCCACCGGCTCCCACAGCTGGAAGGCGGTGCCCTGGTTGTCCACGCAATCACACAGCACGCCGTACGGTCGGCGCGCCGGCGCTTCCGCCTGGCCGCCGAGGTCGCGCACCCGTCGCGCGGCCGCCTCGATGTCGGCCACCCGGAAGCACAGCTGCACCTCGGCCGCCTGGTCCGGGCTGCCGGCCAGGCCCACCATCGGGCGCACGTCGTCCACGTTCCAGCCCCGCTCGACCGTGCCGGGGGAGAACCGCCACCCCAGGACGCGGCCGTAGAACTCACGCGCCCGCTCGTCGTCGGCGACGACCATGGTGACGTAGGCGATGTCGCCGGGGCGCAGACGCGTGGCCCGCGCCGGTGGCCGGTTCAGCATCCATCGGTGGCCGAAGGGGTCGACCATCACCGCCACCCGCCCGTACGGCTGGTCGACGGGTTCGCGCTCGACGGCCGCTCCGCCGTGGCGGGCCCGCTCCAGCACGGCGTCGACGTCGTCGACCTGGACGTGCAGCGTGTGGCTGAAGGGGCCGCCGCCCTCCGGCGGGCGCACCGGGACCTGGTCGGAGCCCTCGGACAGCATGAGCACGGCGTCGCCGATGCCGATCTCGGCGTGCCCGATCGACCCGTCGGGCATCACGTACAGGTCGCCTCGCCGGGAGGCGCCGAAGACCTCCACGTACCAGTCGATGGCCCGGCGGGCGTCGGCGACGGCGATGTAGGGCGTCAGCGCCGGCGGCCAGGCAGCGTCCTCGCCGGACGTCGCGTCGGTCGCAGGGGTGGTTGTGTCGGTCACGGGTCCTCCTGTGGGATCGGTGAGGGAACGGACGAGGCGCGCCCGCAGGCGGCGCGCGAAGGCGGGATCGGGGTCGATGGGCACGATCGGGGTGCGCAAGGCGTCGAGCGGATCGGTCACGGTCGACCCTCCTCTCCGGTGTAGATCCGGCGGAAGGCGCGCCGTGCCCGCACCAGCAGGGCCTCGGTGGCGTGCACGCTGCGCTCGAGCAGCTCGGCCACCTCGGGCACCGACAAGCCGTCCACGTACCGCAGGGTGAGGGCGGCGCGGTGGTGGGGCCCGAGGGCGGCCAGGGCCTGGCGGGCCCGCACCCCGTCGAGGGCGGTGTCCTCGGCGTTGCCCGCTTCGCGCTGCTCCCTGGCGACCGCTCGGAGCCGACGCTCCTCGCGCCCCTGGCGGCGCCAGTGGTCGACGAGCTTGTGCCGGGCCACGCCGATCAGCCAGCCGACGCTGGGGACCGAATGGTCGGGCGTGCGCTGCATGGCCACGGCGGCCAGGAAGCACTCGGCGGTGAGGTCCTCGGCCAGACCGACATCGCCGCAGCGCGACAGCAGGTAGCCGTACACCTGGGGCAGCGCCCGGTCGTACAGCTCCAGCAGCCCCGGCCCACTCTCGGGCGCGGCCCCTCGTCGGCTCACATCCCTATCGTCGTTCGCCGGCCGCCGTCTCCGACGGCCCGACGCTCAGAACTGGAAGTAGATGAAGGGCGCCACGCCCGTGGGG
>JBIOZN010000467.1:0-4439 GCA_044871175.1 Acidimicrobiales bacterium
TCGGGCAGCGTGCCCACCGGGACGAAGGCGCTGCTGAGGAAGGTGAGCGGGAACACCAGGACGAACGCCACACCCATCACCGCGTCGGGCGAGCGCACGCTGAGGCCAATCCAGGTGCCGACCCAGATCATGGCCGAGGCAAAGGCCAGGAGCAGCAGCGTGGCCGCCGCCAGGTGGTCGAACCCGGTGTGGGGCCGCCACCCCACCACCAGCCCGGCCCCGACAAGCACCACGATCGACAGAACCATGCCGGCCAGCTCGGACAGGTAGTGGCCCAGCAGGTAGGCCGCCCGGCTGGTGGGCAGCGCCCGGAACCGGTCGATCACCCCTTCGGTGAGGTCGGTGGCGATGGTGGTGGCCGGGCCCACCAGGCCGAAGGCCAGCGACTGCACGAGGATCCCGCCGATGAGGTACTCGCGGTAGTTCCCGCCCGTGACGTTGATGGCGCCGCCGAAGACGTAGGCGAACAGCAGCACGAACATGAGGGGCTGCACGGTGACGTCGAGCAGCTTCTCGGGGATGCGGCGGATGTGCTCGAGGTTGCGCCGGGCGAACACCAGGCTGTCGGAGCCCAGGGCGCGCCAGGCGTGGGAAAAGGTCCGGGCCCACGACCACGACGTCCAACGGTTCGACCGCAACCTGCACCGCCTGCTCGACGGTATCGAGTACGACCTCGTCCGTCCGGCCCACCGGTGACCTGTAGCGTGCCGCGTCGGAGAAAGGGGCGCCATGGGCGGTGACGCGTTGCAACATCTCGACGATCAGCTCGCCATCCGCGAGCTCGTCGCTCGCTACAACTACGCGATCGACGAAGGGCGGCCCGAGGAGTGGGTGGCCACGTTCGTCCCCGACGGTACGTTCGAATCGGCGGCGCTGGGCAAGCACACCGGTCCCGAAGCCCTGCTCGCCTTTGCCAAGGGCTACATCGCCGCGTTCACGGGGCGGCACTGCACGAGTGACTTCGTGGTGGAGGTCGACGGCGACGATGCCCGATCGCGCTGTTACCTCATCGTCGTCAACAACGCCGCCGCTCCTATTGTGTCGACGACGGCCGTCTACGAAGACGTCTTGCGCCGCACCAGTGACGGTTGGCGATTCGTGCACCGCAGGGTCGTCCCCGATACCGCCATCCACTGATCGCGCGTGAGCACCGCACCTGACGTTCCGACGCTTCGATCCGTCGTCCTCGACACCACCGACGCGCGTGCCCTGGCCGAGTTCTACCGCCAGCTCCTCGGCCTGCAGTACCGGCCGGGCGACGAGCCCCCGCCCCCGGGCGCGCCCGATCCCCACGGCGACACCTGGCTCGTGCTGGCGGGTGCCGGCGGCGTCCGGCTCGCCTTCCAGCAGGTGGCCGAGCTGCCGCCGGCCACCTGGCCCGAGGGACCCCGCCCCCAGATGCTGCACCTCGACCTCATGGTGCCGACGCCCGAGGCCCTCGACGCCCAGCACACCCGGGCCGTGGCGTTGGGCGCTCGCGTCCTGGACGACCGGCGGGACGATCCCGACGAGCCCCTGTACGTCTACGCCGACCCCGCCGGCCACCCGTTCTGCATCTTCGTGGGCTAGGCCTCCCCCCTCAGCTGCGCTCGGCGTAGGCGGTGGCGACGGTGGCCGGCAGCTGCATCACATCGCGGGCCTCCTTCCACACGAGGTCCCGGAAGTGGTCGCCCAGGGTGGACGCGCTGTCTTCGTCGGTGTTGGCCTCGATCGTGAGCATGAGGTGAAGGGTGAGCATGGGTGCCCGTACGCCGGCCGACCCCGTCGCGGTTCACCTGAGCGGCTGCGAGCATGGCTGCATGACGTTCGCCCATCCGGCCTTCGACGACAACGCCAACCGGGTCACCCGTGACCTGGGCGTCACGATCCCGATCGTGCAGGCCCCGATGGGGTGGATCGCGCGCAGCCGCCTGGCATCGGCCGTGTCGGCGGCCGGCGCGTGCGGCATCATCGAGACGTCCTCGGGCGAGCTCGACGCCGTGAAGGACGAGATCCGCATGATGCGCGACCTCACCGACCGGCCCTTCGGCGTCAACATCGCCCAGGCGTTCGTGCGCGACCCCAACATCGCCGAGTTCGTCATCGACCAGGGCGTGCGCTTCGTCACCACCTCGGCCGGGTCGCCCACGAAGTACACCGGCGTGCTGAAGGCCGCCGGCCTCACCGTGTACCACGTCGTGCCCACCCTGGCCGCCGCCCTCAAGGCGGTGGACGCCGGCGTGGACGGGCTGGTGGTGGAGGGCGGCGAGGGCGGCGGGTTCAAGAGCCCCACCCCGGTGTCGACCATGGTGCTCGTCCCCCTCGTGCGCTCCCGCGTCTACGTGCCCATCATCGCCGCCGGCGGCATCGTCGACGGCGCCTCGATGGCGGCCGCCTTCGCGCTGGGCGCCGAGGGCGTGCAGATGGGCACGCGGATGGTGTCGGCGCTGGAGTCGCCGGTGCACGACAACTGGAAGCAGGCCATCGTGGCGGCCCACGAGACCGACACCCTGTTCTTGAACTCGCGCCACTCCCCCGCCCTGCGGGCGCTGCGCACCGAGCGCAGTGAGGCGCTCGTGCACGCCGAGCACAACGTGTTCGGCGACTTCGGCGACGCTCGCGCCCTGTACTTCGGTGGCGACATGAACGCCGCCCTGGCGCTGGGCGGCCAGGCCGTGGGCCGCATCGACGCCGTGCGCCCCGTCGCCGAGATCATCGCCGCCACCGTGGCCGAGTTCGCCGCCACCGTCGCGCGCCTGGCCACCGGCGCGCCCGTGGAGCGGGCCCCGTCCCAGTGAGGATCGTCGTCTTCGGCGCCGGTGCCGTCGGGAGCGTCATCGGCGGCCGGCTGGCCCAGCACACCGACCGCCACGGGCACGGCATCACCCTGGTCGCTCGCGGTGAGCACCGCCGGGCGATGGCCGAAGCCGGGCTCACCCTCAACGACCCGTCGGGATCCGTGACGCTGCCCGTCGACGTCGTCGGCGCCATCGACGAGATCCCGCTCGCCGCCGAGGACGTCGTGGTGCTGGCGATGAAGTCCCAGGACACGGCCGGCGCGCTCGACACGCTGGTGCGGCACGCTCCCGCCGGCGTCGCGGTGGCCTGCGCGCAGAACGGCGTCGAGAACGAGCGCCTGGCGCTGCGGCGGTTCGGGCGGGTCTACGGCCTCTGCGTCATGCTCCCCGCCACCTTGCTGGAGCCCGGCATCGTCGACGCCGCCGGCGCGCCACACAACGGCATCCTCGACCTCGGACGGTACCCGCAAGGTGTCGATGCCACCGCCGCCGCGCTCGCCGCCGCCCTGGAGGCCAGCGGCTTCGCCAGCCGCCCCGACCCCGACGTCATGCGGGCGAAGTACGGCAAGCTGCTGCTCAACCTGGGCAACGCGCTGGACGCCCTCGTGGGCGACGAGGACCGGGGCGGCGCCCTCCACGAGCGGGCCCGGGTCGAGGCCGAGCAGTGCTTCGCCGCCGCCGGCATCGCCTGGACCGGACCGGAGGAGGATCGAGCCCGGCGCGCGGGCGTCATGCGGGTCACCCCGGTACCGGGACGGGAACGAGGCGGCGGCTCGACCTGGCAGTCGCTGGTGCGGGGCGCGGCCTCGACCGAGGTCGACTGGCTCAACGGTGAGGTCGTCCTGCTCGGGCGGCTGTACGGCGTGCCCACCCCGGTGAACGCCATGCTGCAGGCCGCCATGCACGAGGCCGTGCAGACGCACCGCGACCCGCGCTCGTGGACGACGGCCGAGCTCGCCGCCCAGCTGTGAGCCGCGCCCGCTCCGGCGCGGCCACGAGCGCGCCCCGCCCGGCCCTGCCCCGACGCACCATGAACAGTCGGCGCACCAGGAGAGCAAGACCTGCAAGAGCACACCTGCTCCTGGCGCGCCGAGACGAAGGGCCACGGCCGGCCGGCGGCGGTTGGTCAGGGGTCCAGCGTGAGCGGCAGGCCGAACAGCGGGAAGAGCCGCTTGGTGTCGAGGAAGTAGGTGATGTCGCGCACGCCCTGGTCGTCCACGTCGAGGACGTGGAGGGAGAAGGCGTCGAAGCCCCCCGCGGCGGGCTTGTAGTGGGCGAACGCCGGTGACTGGTTGGCTTCCACCGGCACCAGACGCGACCCCCGGCACGCCGCACCCGGCACTGCCCACCACCACTGGATGTCGGCCGGGCCCTGGAGCCAGAGGGCGAAGGGGGGCATCGACACGGTGGCGTCCTCGTGCAGCAAGGACGTGAGCGAGTCGAGGTCGTAGCGCTCGAACGCCTCCACATAGCGCGCCAGGAGGGCCCGTTGGGCGTCGTCCATGGGCGGCGCGGCGGTGACGTCGGTGGCGGCCAGGGTGGCCCGCGCCCGCTGCAGGGCGCTGTTCACCGAGGCGACCGTCGAGCCGAGCAGCGCCGCCACCTCGTCGGCCTTCCAGCGCAGCACCTCGCGCAGGATCAGCACCACCCGCTGGCGCGGCG
>JBIOZN010000468.1:0-3344 GCA_044871175.1 Acidimicrobiales bacterium
TACATCTCCTTGCGGACGATGTCGGTGGACTCGCCCACCCGCTGGAACACCTCGATGTGCTCGATCAGCGGCGTGAGCACCAGCCCGAACCCGGCCCGCTCGGCCTGGAGGGCGAACAGGGCCACCAACGCCTCCCACCGCCGCGACTGCGGCGCCAGCACGTCGGCCATGCCCTTGGGCGCCCGCGGCGCCGCCACGCGGGGCTCGGCCACCAAGCTCAGCGCCCGCCGCCGCCCGGCACGACGCGGTAGGCGTCGTACACGGCGTCGATGGTCTTGATCGTGCGGATGATGGCGTCGAGATGGTTGGGATCGGCCAGCTCGAAGTCGAAGCGCATCTTGGAGATCCGGTCGTTGCCGGTGTGGGTGGAGCAGGCGACGATGTTGACGTGCTGGTCGCTCATGGCGTTGGCCACGTCCCGCAGGAGGCGTGAGCGGTCGAGCGCCTTCACCTCGATGGAGGCGACGAACAGCTTTTCCTTGCTGTCGCCGTCCCACTCGACGTCGATCAACCGGGTCGCCTGGGCGTTGGACAGCGACACGGCGTTGGCGCAGTCGGCCCGGTGCACGCTGACGCCGCGGCCCCGGGTGATGAAGCCGATGATCTCGTCGCCGGGCACGGGCGTGCAGCACCGGGACAGGCGCACGAGCACGTCGTCGAGCCCCTCGACGTGCACCCCCACGGTGGACCCCGTGCGGCGCTGGCGGCGCGGCTCGCGCACCCGGCTGGGCAGCACCTCCTGGGTGTCGGTGGCCCGCAGCGAGCGCTGCATGCGCTGCACCACCGCCTTGCCCGAGATGTGGTGCTCGCCGATGGCGACGTACAGGGCGTCGAGGTCGGCGTACTTCATGGCCGCCGCCTCCTTGGCCAGCGTGTCGGACCCCAGCAGCTTCTGCGCCGGCATGCCCTCCCGCCGCAGCTCGCGCACCAGCTCTTCCCGCCCGTTCTCCATGGCGTCCTCACGCCGCTCGCGCGAGAACCACTGGCGGATCTTGTTGCGGGCTCGGGGACTGGCGACGATCTGCAGCCAGTCCCGGCTGGGGGCGGCCCCCTCCACCTTGGACGTGAAGATCTCGCACGTGTCGCCCGACTTGAGCTGGTGATCGAGGGGCACCAGCCGTCCGTTCACCCGGGCGCCGATGCATGCATGGCCGACCTCGGTATGCACGGAATAGGCGAAATCGACGGGCGTGGAACGCAGCGGCAGCGTGATGACTCGACCCTTGGGAGTGAACACGAAGACCTCGTCCTGCTCGAGGTCGGTCTTCAGGTTCTCCATGAACAGGGCCGGGTCGTGGGTCTCCTGTTGCCAGTCGATGATGCGGTTGAGCCAGGCGATGTCGTCGGAGGGTGAGCCCTCCTTGTAGCTCCAGTGGGCGGCGACCCCGTGCTCGGCCCGGTAATGCATCTCCCGGGTACGGATCTGCACCTCGATCGCCTTGCCTTCGGGCCCGATCACCGTGGTGTGCAACGACTGGTACAGGTTGAACTTGGGCATGGCGATGTAGTCCTTGAACCGGCCCACCACCGGTCGCCAACTGCCGTGCAGGGAGCCGAGGGCGGCGTAGCAATCCTTCACCGACTCGACGATGACGCGAATGGCAACCAGGTCGAAGATGTCGTCGAACTCGCGCCCCTTCAGCACCATCTTTTCGTAGATGCTCCACAGGTGCTTGGGGCGCCCGGTGACCTCGGCGGGGATGTGCAGCTCACCCAGCCGGGCGCGCACCTCGGCCACCACTGAGGCCAGGTACAGCTCGCGCTCGGGCGTGCGGTTGCACACCATGTGGTCGATCTCGGCGTAGCGCTTGGGGTGCAGAGCGGCAAAAGCGAGGTCTTCCAGCTGCTGCTTCAGCTCTTGCATACCTAAGCGGTGCGCCAATGGAGCATAAATGTCGAGCGTTTCCTGGGCGATACGGGCCTGGCGGTCGGCCGACAATCCGGCCAAAGTACGCATGTTGTGGAGACGGTCGGCCAGCTTGATGATGAGGACCCGCAGGTCCTTGGCCATCGCCACCAGCATCTTGCGCATCGTGGCCGCCTGCTGGGCGGCCCGGGAGTCGAAGTGGATCCGCTCGAGCTTGGTGACGCCGTCGACGATGGCAGCCACGTCGGGGCCGAAGTCCTTCTCCAGGTCGGCCAGGGTGACCGAGGTGTCCTCGACGGCGTCGTGCAGCAGGGCGGCGGCCACCGTGGTGTCGTCGAGGCCGAGGTCGACCACGATGCGAGCCACCGACAGCGGGTGGTTGATGTACCTCTCGCCCGAGTTGCGCAGCTGGTGGCGGTGGGCGTGGGCGGCCACCTCGTAGGCCCGGCTGATGGTGCCTACCGGTGCCTTGGGATGGCGGGCGCGGTAGGCGGTGATGAGCGGCGCCACCTCTTCGGCCGGAGGGGCGGCGTGGCGCCGCCAGGGCAGCACGCGGTCGGCGGTGGCCATCGCCCTACCCCTCGGCCGGCTCGTCGCTCATGGGGACGAGGACCTCGACGTGGTAACCGTCGAACCGCTTGCGCCCGGCCAGGTCGGTGAGCTCGAGGATGAAGGCCAGCCCGGCCACGACCCCGCCCAGGGCCTCGACCAGGCGCACGACCGCGGCGGCGGTGCCGCCGGTGGCGAGGACATCGTCGACGATGAGCACGCGCTCGCCGGGGTGGAGGGCGTCACGGTGGATCTCGAGGCGGTCGTTGCCGTACTCGAGGCTGTACTCCTCGCGGATCACCGCCCACGGGAGCTTGCCCGCCTTGCGCACGGGGATGAACGAGGCGCCGATGCAATAGGCGATCGGGGCCGCCGGGATGAACCCCCGGGCCTCGATGCCGATGACCCGGTCGACGCCGACGTCGGCGAAACGGTCGGCGAGGGTGTCGACGGTGAACCGGAAGGCCTCGACGTCGGCCAAGAGCGGCGTGATGTCCTTGAACACGATGCCCGGACGCGGGTAGTCGGGCACGTCCCGGATGTGCTCGGCGAGCCAGGCCGCGTCAGCCACCCCTCCAGGGTACAGGCGGCTCTCGGCCCGGCAGTGGTGCCCGGCGGCCGCGACCGGGGCCGGTCAGCGGCGCTTCTTCTTCCGCGGCCGCGGCGGGTACGTGGGCCGGTTCACCGGCACGGTGCGCCCGGCCGGGCCGGCGGGCCCGGGCGCGGTGGCCGCGGTGGCACCCGTCGGGGCGGCCGAGGCCGCCGGCACCAGGTCGTCGTCCCCGGCCGAAGCAGGCGGTGCGGCGGCCGCGGCGGTGGGCGAGGTCGACGCCGGCGCTCCTGCGCCTGCGCCCGCACCCGCCCGTGCTCGGCGCCCCGAACGCCCGGGAACGGCGCCGGCGGTGGCGCTGGCCAGCAGGGCGCGCAC
>JBIOZN010000469.1:0-8568 GCA_044871175.1 Acidimicrobiales bacterium
CGCCGGGACGCCGTGCCAGATGCCGCTGCCTACTCTGGGCCTGTGGCCTACGACGAGGACCTGGCCGGTCGCATTCGTGAGCTCATCGGCCCGGACCCAACCGTGACCGAACAGAACGACGTCCGGACCCGACGCCAGCTGGCCACATGGGTCGGGCGCGGCACGGCCTACGCCCGGTCGCTGCCTCCCAAGCGCGCCGGCACGAGGCGGACGCCGGGAAAGGGGTGAGCACGGCCGCACCTTCCTAGAAGCGGGTGCGCACCTCGGCGGCCACCTCTTCGGGTGACAGGTCGATCATGGCCTCGTCGTGGAGGCGCTCGAAGAACGTGGCGTCGCTGCGGTACATCGGCTCGGCATTGCTGCGCGTGACGACCTTGAGCACCAGGTGGTACCGCTCGTGCTCGGGTGGAGGACCCCCGCCCAGGAGGGCGAAGTTGAACGACGTCAGGTTCCACTGGCGGTAGCTGGCGAAGACGCGCGACAACCCCTCGCCGAGCGCGTTGACGTCGGCCTCGTCGAGGTCGGTGAGGTCGTGGGCCTGGTCGACCACCGCCCATACCTCGTGGAAGCCCGTGGGCGCGAAGGGAGTGAGCCAGGCCACCCGCCCCAGCCGGCCCACCCAGCGGGGGCCGCCCTCCTCCTCGGCCACCAGCTCCTGCCAGAACGAGCGGGCGCCGCCCCAGGCGGCCGACTGCGCCACCAAGATGCGTTGCCCGGTGGTACCGCACGAGTCGTGGGCCGACTGCAGGTGCGGGTGCACGAGTGAGCTGCCCGAGGGCGGGAGATAGTTGGCGTTCACCGACCCCCACACGGCGCTGGGGTCCACCCGGCGCACCGCTCGCGTGTGCTCGAGCATCGCGCCGAGGGCGTCGGCCACCACGGGCGCGGTGAGGTCGTCGAGGTCGAGGAAATGGCGACCGGGGTCGTAGATGCCGACGGCGCTGTGGGTGGCGTAGGCCAACACGTTGGGGACGACCACGGCGCGGCCATGGCGGACGCGGCCCTGGTCGGTGATCTCGGGCGGGAACTCGGCCGTGGCCCGCTCGAGATGCTCCTCGCAGAACGGGCAGAAGCGCGGTTTGGCGGTGAGATCGGCCAGGTCGGGCCGGGTGGGCGGCTGCAGCTTGACGCCGGTGAGGAGGCGGGCGCTGCGTCCCGTGAGGGGATCACGCCGCCACCGCAACTGCGTCTTGGTCCACGCGCCGGGCGACTGGAGATCGGGGACTGTCGCCTCGAGGGCACGCTCCTCGTAGACGATCCTGGGCACGCCACCCAGGGTACCGAGCGGCGACGAGGCGGCGGAGCGCCCTCCGCCCTCCCGGCGCCGGCGCCCGCTCGTATCGCACAGGGGTCACTCGAGGCTGCCGTACTCTGCGGCCACCGCAGGCCTTCGGCGCCCGCCCGAGGTGAGGAGACCCGAATGAACAAGCTGCCCCGCATCATCGCGGTGATCATGGTCGTCGGCGGCGTGATCATGATCGTCGCCGGCTCGGCGACCTACTACATCGTCCATCGCGAGCTGGCCGACGAGAAGATCGTCGTGTCCGACGACGCCGAGAACTTCGCCGGTGACGAGGTGGACGGGCCCCTCACCGCCTACAGCGAGGCCACGGTGATCAAGAAGCACGCCTCCGAGATCGCCGACGGCCAGACCTACGCCCAGCTGGCCCGTGACGACCCGCGCCGTGAGCAGGTGATGACGTCGTCGTTCCTGCGGGCCTCGCTGTTCACCTCCGTCGTCGCCTTCGGCGTCGCCGCCCTGGTCGTCGGTCTCGGCCTGCTCTTCATCGCCCTCGGCATCGCGCTGTGGATCCTCGACCGGCGTACCGCAACGACCCGGGCACTCGCGACCGATGGTCCGGCCGGCGAGGCGCCGCCGACGGCCGCCGCGCCGCCGACGACCGCCGCGCCGCCGACGGCCGCGGCGCCCGCCACTGTCGGAGCGGGGCCCGCCGCCGCCCCGCCCGCCGGCGCAGCGGACGCACCGGACGAAGCGCCGTGAAGGCGTCGAGGCGATCACCCGGTTCCCGAGCCGGCTGATCGGCCGTCCGCCGCCAGGCCGCCGTGACCGCGCGTGCCACGGTGCCCGTCGGGCGCGCTCGGCGCCGCCTGCCGGTGTTCGGCTCGCTGGCGGGCTAGAACCGGTCGTGGCTGCGCGGCGACGTCATCGCCGTCTCACCGTTTGGGCCGTGCTCGTACCCGAGGCCCTCGCCTACGCGTCGATCGCCGGCGTGTCGCCGGTGATCGGGTTGTACGCCGCGCCGGTGGCCCTCGTCCTGTACGCCGCCTTCGGCAGCTCCCGCCACCTGGTCGTTGGGCCCATGTCGGCCACGGCGGCGTTGTCGGCGGCGGCCGTGGCCGACCTGACGACACGCCCTCGCCGCCGTCGGGCGCCGGCATTCGCTCTGACGTCCGACGCTGACGTCTGGCGCTGACGTCCGACGTTGACGTCTGGCGCTGGCGTCCGCCCCTGAGTCTGGCGCTGGCGTCCGACGCCGACGTCTGAGCGGCGCGGCAAGATGAGCGCCATGGACGTCGACGTCATGACCGCCCCGCGCCCTCTCACGGAGATGCAGCAGTTCGCCGTCGACACCCAGCACGCCGGGTTCAGCGGGATGGTGCTCACCGAAGGCAGCCGCACGGCCTACCTGTCGTGCGCCGCCGCCGCCCTGGCCGCGCCCGGCCTCGACCTGCTCACCGGCGTCGCCGTCGCCTTCCCGCGCTCGCCCATGGTGAGCGCCCAGGTCGCGTGGGAGCTGGCCGAGGCGACCGGGGGGCACTTCCGCCTCGGGCTCGGCACCCAGGTGCGCACCCATGTGGTGCGCCGGTACGGGGCGGCGTTCGACCACCCCGGTCCCCGGCTGCGGGACCACGTGGAGGCGATCCGGGCCTGCTTCCGGGCCTTCCGGGGCGCGGCCGACCTCGACTACCACGGCCGCTTCGTCGAGCTCACGTTCCTCAACCGGCAGTGGTCGCCCGGGCCCATCCCCGTCCCCGACCCGCCCATCGACGTCGCCGCCGTCAACCCTTGGATGCTGCAGATGGCCGGCGCAGTGGCCGACGGCGTGCACATCCATCCGCTCGGCCACGCCGGCTACATCCGCGACGTCGCCCGGCCCAACCTCACGGCGGGCGCCGAGGCGGCCGGCCGTACGGATGCCGCCCTCACCGTCATCGCTCCCGTCCTCACGATCGTGGGTGACACCGAGGCCGAGCAGGCCCCTTGGCGGGACGCGGTGCGGGCCCAGCTCTCGTTCTACGGCTCGACGCCCACCTACGCCTTCATCTTCGAGCAGGCCGGCTTCGGCGACCTCACGTTCCGCCTGCGCGAACGCCAGAAGGCGGGCGACATCGCCGGCATGGTGGAGCTGATCGACGACGACGTGCTCGGGGTGTTCGCCACCACGGCGTCGTGGGACGGCCTGGCCGGGGCCCTGCGCGATCGCTACGAGGGACTGGCCGACCGGCTGGTGGTCTATCTGGGTGGCGAGGCCTGGAGCCGCGACCGGGACGCGTTCGAGCGCCTCGGCGCCGTGGCCCACGCCGTGCGCGCCGCCTGACCGCCCGTCCACGCGCCCTGCTGCCCGCCGCGGCGGGAGGCGTGGACGTCAGCCGGCCAGCAGCTCGTCGAGGCGCTCGTAGCCTTCGCGCACGCCTTCCTCCATGCCGCTGGCCACAAAGGCGTCGCGTGCCTCGAAGGAGTCGACCAGTGAGGTGCCCACCAGCCGGGTGCGGCCGTCGCCGAGGTCCTCGAACACGAGGCGCTCGAGGGCGACGCCGTCGGGCACCCCCTCGAACGTGAAGGTCTGGACGATGAGCTCGCCGGGGCGGACGTCGTGGAAGCAGCCGTAGAAGCCGTACTCGTTGCCGTCCTCGCGGTGGACGTAGCGGTACGAGCCGCCCCGGCGGCAGTCGAAGTGGTCGATGCGCATGGTGAGGCGACGCGGCCCGAGCCACTGGCTGACCAGCTCGGGGTCGGCGTGGGCCCGGAAGACCTTCTCGGGCGGAGCGTCGAACTCGCGGGTGATCCGCACGAGGGGGACCTCGGGATCGACGCTGATCTCGGTTTCGTGGGCGCGTGTGGTCATCGTGCTGCTCCTGGTTCGTTGGTGGGGGTCTGGTCGTCGTCGGGCATCCTGCGAAGGAGGTCGTCGAGGCGGCGGTAGCGCTCTTCGGCCCGGCGCCGGTACCGCTCGATCCACGCGGCCGTCAGGTCGAGCACCTGGGCCTCGAGGTGCACGGGACGGCGTTGTGCGGCGCGCGTCCGGGAGACGAGCCCGGCGTCCTCCAGCACCCGCAGGTGCTTGGAGACGGCCTGCACCGACATGGCGTAGGGCTCGGCCAACTCGTTGACCGTGGCGTCGCCGAGCGTGAGCCGGGCCACCATGTCCCGCCGGGTCGGGTCGGCCAAAGCGGCAAACGCCAGGGACAGAGCGTCATTCGCCACTCCCTTCCTCCTCCTCGCAGTTTGTCAACCGACTGGTTGAATAACCTAGGGGAGATCGGGCGAGTTGTCAACCGATTGGTTGAAGAAGGATCAGGCCGTCCAGCCTGGATCGCGCCCGCTCAGCCCCAGCACCCGGTCGAGCAGGGGCGCATCGTCGGCCACGGGCACGACCGGGCCGAACAGGCCCTCGCGCTGGTCGGCCGTCTCGGGGCCGGCGAACCCCACGACGAACTGGTGGACGGCCTCCAGCGACGCCGGGTCGCAGTCGTACGACTGGCCGCTGGCCCGGGCCACGTCCCAGCCGTGGAGCACCAACTCGTCCAGGGCCACCAGGCCGGCGACCTCGCCGGGCAGCTCCAGGCCGCCGGCCTGCGTCGTGCCCGTCCAGGCGTCGGGGTCGCGCCAGGCGGCCGCCAGCTCGTCGAGGGCGGCGGGGATGCGGTCGCGCCAGTCGGCCCCCAGCCGGGTGGCGTCGGCCGACGGCGCCTGCTGGTTGGCCGCCGATCCGTCCTTCCGCGCCGCCGCCGTGAATGCGGCCGACAGGCCGCCCACGTGGTCGAGCAGGGCGCCCAGGCTGGTGCCGGCACAGGGCGTGGGAGCGTCGAGGGCGTCATCGGGCACGCCGCGAACGAGCTCGGTCATCCGCGCGGCCGCCGGTCCCAGGTCGAGTACGGGCATGGATGGTCCTCCTCTCGAGGCCTGCGCATGGTGACCGGCGGCGGCGACCGAACTCATCGCCCTGCGCCGCGGGTCAGAGGGGGGGCCGGCGACCGCCCCAGCCGCCCGCCTGCTCGTAGGCGTGGCCGATGCGCAGCACGGTCGGCTCGGCGAAGGGCCGCCCGATGACCTGCAGGCCAACGGGCAACCCGTCACCGTCGAGCCCGCAGGGCACCGACAGGGCGGGAAGGCCGGTGAGGTTGCCCGGGGCCGACAGCCGGACGTAGGTGACCGTGACGTTCTCCAGGCGGTCGTCGGGCCAGGTGAACTCGGCCTGGCCGACGGCCGCGGCGGTGGCGGCCACCGTCGGCACGACGATGGCGTCGAGCCCGTGCTCTTCGAACAGGTCGCGCCAGCCCTGCTGGATCAGGGTCCGGACCCGGAGCGCCTTGAGGTAGTCGGTGGCCAGGATGAGCTCACCCGCCTCGAGGAACGCGCGCACGTCGGGCTCGTACTGGTCGCCCTTGGCCCGCAGCATCCGCTGGTGGTAGGCGCTCGCCTCGGGCAGCACCATCCCGAACTCGGCCGCCATGTAGGTCCCGGCCAGCGGGACGCGCACCTCCCGCAGGCCCGCCCCCAGCCGCTCGAGCACGGTGATGGCCGCCCGCACGTGCTCGGCCACCGCCGGTTGCACGTCGTCGAAGAAGTAGTTGGTGGGCACCCCCAGGGTGAGCCCGGCGACGCCGTCCTCGAGGGCGGCGCTGGCGTCGGGCACGGCGACGTCGACGGTGGCGGGGTCGGCCCGGTCGTAGCCGGCGATGGCGCCCAGCACCAGGGCGGCGTCGCCGACCGTGCGGGCGAGCGGGCCCACGTGGTCGAGGGACCAGGACAGCGAAGCCACGCCCCGGCGCGAGACGCGGCCGTAGGTGGGCTTGAGCCCGACCACGCCGCACAGCGCGGCCGGGATCCGGATGGAGCCGCCGGTGTCGCTGCCCATGCCGGCCAGGCACTCGCCGGCGGCGACGGCGGCAGCGGTGCCACCACTCGACCCGCCCGGGATGCGGTCGGTGTCCCACGGATTGCGGGTCGTGGGCGTGATGGTCCCGAAGGCGAACTCGTGGGTGTGGGTCTTGCCCACCATGACGGCGCCGGCGGCGGCCAGGCGGCTGACCACGGCCGCATCGGTGGTAGGCACGTGATCGGCCCGCACGCGGGAGCTGCACGTGGTGGTGACCCCGGCGGTGTCGAACAGGTCCTTGAGGCCCACCGGGAGGCCGTGGAGCGGGCCGCGATAGTGCCCATCGGCGATCTCCTGGGCCGCCTGCGCGGCCTGCTCCCGAGCCTGCTCGGCCGTGACGGTGGCAAAGGCGCCGAGCCGTGGCTCGACCGCCTCGATGCGGGCGAGCACAGAGTCCACCAGCTCGACCGGAGACAGCTGGCCCGCCGCGATCTGGGCCCCAGCCTCGGCGAGGGTGAGTTCGTACGGTGCCATGGTCAGTCCCAACGGGCGTCGAAGGCGGTGGCCGGCGGTGTCTCGCCCAGGTCCAGATCGTCGAGCAGGTCGATCAGCCCGTACATCATGTCGAGGGTGGGGCCGGCGACGGCGAGGCGCTCGTCGGGAAGCGGCAGGCGCGCCACCGCCAAGGCGTGCTCGAGGGTGGCGCCAAAGAAGGACGGGCGAGGTTCCATGAACGGGATCCTCGCGCCCGACCCCGCGGCCGCGCGGCCGGCGGCCGCGGCCGCCGCTCGTCCGGCCGCCGCCGCCGCTCGTCCGGCGGCGGCCGTCGCCGCCGCTCGTCCGGACTACGGCGTCCCGAGCGTCTCGGCGAACAGCTCGAGCATGGCCGTCCACGAGCGCCGGTCCGACGGCTCGTGATACTCGATCCCCGGCCGACCGAGCCGGCTGGCGGCGGGGTTGGTGAAGCTGTGCCCGGCCCCGCCGTAGAGGTGCATCTGCCACTCGACGCCGCCGGCGCGCATCTCCTGTTCGAAGGCGGCCCGCTGATCGGGCGGAATGAGGGGGTCGTCGGCGCCGATGCAGACGAGAACCTTCCCGGCGATGTGGGCGGCGTCCTGGGGGCGCTGGGTGCCGAGCCCGGAGTGGAAACCGACGACGGCGGCCAACGGGGCACCGTCGCGGGCCAACTCGAGGGCCATCGTGCCGCCGAAGCAGAAGCCGATCGCCGCCAACCGGGTGGCGTCGGTGCGCTCGTGGCCGGTGAGGATGTCGAGCCCGGCGCGGGCGAGGGCCCGGGTACGGGCCGGGTCGCTCCGCAGATCCTGCAGGCGGGGCATGGCCTGCTCCAAGGGCACCGCCTTCCCGCCGCCCTGGTAGTCGAGGGCGAAGGCGACGTAACCAAGGCCGGCCAGCCGCTCGGTGCGCTCGACGGCGTTGTCGTCGAGGCCGGGCCCCTCGTGGCACACGAGCACGCCGGCAGCGGCGGCCGTGCCGGCGGGCACGGCGAGGTGGCCCACCATCGCCAGGCCGTCGGCTTCGTACTCGATCGTCTCGGTGCTCACCGGGCCGACCCTAGGTGCCGCTGCGCCGCTCAGGCGGCGGCCGCGCCGGTGATGATCGAGGCGACGCCGACGAACTGGAACGCGGCCGCGGCGATCGTGCAGGCGTGCCAGATCTCGTGGTACCCGAACCGGAGGGGCCACGGGTCGGGGCGGCGGAACAGCAGCACGGGGACGCCGGCGGTGTACACGACCCCACCGGCGACGATGAAGGCCAGCTGGGTGGGTCGGAGGTGGGTGACCAGGGCGGGTGTGGCCATCAGTGCCGTCCAGCCCAACAACAGGTAGAGGGCGTGGGCCACGCGCGGCAGGCGGTCGAAGGCCACCAGCTTCAACACCACGCCGGTGACGGCACCGGCGCCCACCACGGCGAGCACGGGAACGCCCCACGCCAGGGGCAGGGCGAGCAGGCACACGGGCGTGTACGTGCCGGCGATCAGCACGAAGATCATGGCGTGGTCGGCCCGCTGCATGCGGGCGCGAGCGGGCGCCGAGCGGGCGAGCACGTGGTAGGCGGCCGACGTGCCGAACAGCAGGAGCAGGCTGGCGGCGTAGACCGCGCCCGTGGCGCGGGCGGCCGCCGTGCGGGCCGCGACCAAGAGCACCACGCCGGCGGGGAGTGCCACCACGAAGGCGCCGGCGTGCAACCGGCCCCTCCATGTCGGCCGCCCGAGCGGCGGCGCCGGCACCGGGGCGGCGGCCACGCCGGAAACCTAGCCCCAGTCCTCCGGGCGGGTCCCACCGCGCCCGGGCTCCGCTGGCTCGAGCGGACGACCTGGCGTCTCGGCGCGATTCCCGCCACATATGGCGGAATTCGCGCCGAGACATGGCGGGGGACATCTCCAGCGGTGCGCGCCCGGACGCCCGAGCACCCCACGGCTCTCGTCAGGCATCTGCACCTCTACGGTGCATGCGCCTGCCTCAGGCAGGGATCTGCACCTTGCCGC
>JBIOZN010000470.1:0-5001 GCA_044871175.1 Acidimicrobiales bacterium
CGCCGGGCTGGCCGCCTGTTCGGGTGGTGACGACGACGCCTCGCCCACCACCGCCGGCACGGCGGCCGGCGGGGGCAGCGCGGGCACGGCCGCCACCAACGCCACCTCCGGCAGCGATGCCTCCGCCGCCGGCCCCACCACCACCGCCATCCCCGCCGAGGACCTACCCCCCTGCCCGGTCGATGCCCTGGACTCCGTCACCGCGCCGGTCGAGATCACCGTGTGGCACGCCATGAACGCCGACGCCGAGGACAGCCTCGTGCGCCTCACCGACACCTACAACGCCAGCCAGTCCAAAGTGCACGTCAACCTCGTGAACCAGGTCGGTTACCTCGAGATCTTCGACAAGTACGTCGCCTCGGCCGACGCCGACCGCCCCGACGTCGTCCAGCAGGCCGACTACGAGACCCAGACGATGGCCGACTCCCAGACGATCATCCCCGCGCAGAGCTGCATCAACGCCGAGGGCTTCGACACCTCCGACTACCTGCCGCGGGTGCTCGCCTACTACACGATCGGGGGGGCGCTGCAGTCGATGCCGTTCAACGCGTCCAACCCGGTGCTCTTCTACAACCGCAAGGCCTTCGTCGCCGCCGGCCTCGACCCCGACCGCCCCCCGGCCACCCTGGAGGACCTGCGGGCCGCCAGCCAGGCCATCGTGTCCTCGGGCGCCGCCCGCTACGGCCTCGCCGTGGACACCCAGGTCGACGGTGGTGGGGGCTGGTACATCGAGCAGTGGTTCGCCAAGGCCGGGATCCTGTACGCCAACAACGACAACGGTCGCCGGGCGCGAGCCACCGAGGTGCTGTGGACCCAGCCCGAGGGCGTCGAGTTCCTCGGCTTCCTGCAGAAGATGCTGGCCGACGGGCTGGCGGTGAACGTGGGCGCCAACCAGACCCAGATCGAGGATCTGCTGAAGCTGGTCGACCCCAACGAGCCGGCGGCCATGACGATCCACACCACCGGAGCGCTGAGCAGCGCCCTCAACATCGCGTCCACCGGCCAGTTCCCGAACTTCACCGCCGACGACCTCGGCATCGGGCCGATGCCGGGCCCCAGCGGCGCGGGCGGTGTGTTGGTGGGCGGTGCCTCGATGTGGCTGGTGGCGGGCAAGTCCGACGCCAAGACGGCGGCGGCGTGGGACTACGTCAAGTACCTCACCACCGCGGAGAACCAGTCGACCTGGGCCGCCGGCACGGGGTACGTCCCCATCCGGCAGAGCTCCGTCGCCTTCGTGCCCCTCAGCACCACCTATTTCCGCGACCCGCGCTTCAAGGTCGCCTACGACCAGCTGCTGGCGGGGGCCGACACGCCCGCGGGCGCCGGTCCCGTGCTGGGCGACCAGCGCGAGGTGCGCTTCGAGCTGGCCAAGGCCACCGAGGCCATCTTCGGCGGGGCCGACCCGGCCAGCACCCTGGCCGACGCCAAGGGCCGCGCCGACACCATCCTCGGCGAGTACAACGAGTCCATGGGGGGCTGACCGGGCACCGCTCGGCTCGGTGCTACAACGAATTCCATGCCGCTGGCCGACACCATCCTGGCCCTCATCGGGCCCGAACTCCCTCTGGCCGTCCGGGTGTACGACGGGTCGTCGGCTACGGGGCCGGGGGCCCTCGCCACCATCGTCATCAACCGGCCCGAGGCGCTGCAGCGCTTCCTCACCGCTCCCGGCGAGCTGGGGCTCGGGCGGGCGTACGTGGCCGGCGACATCGACGTTGAGGGCGACCTGTTCGAGGCCGTGGCGGCCATGGCCCGCCACGAGCAGATCGGCCGCATCGACCCGACCGACGTCGCCCGGCTGGCCCGCCACGTGGGCGCCAAGGCGCTGCGGCCCCTGCCGCCGCCGCCGGAGGAGGCGCACCTGCACGGCTGGCGCCACAGCCGGGCCCGGGACGCCGCCGCCATCGCCCACCACTACGACGTCTCCAACGACTTCTACCGCATCGTGCTCGGGCCCTCGCTCACGTACTCGTGCGCCGTGTGGCCCGACCCGCAAGCCACCCTGCAGGAGGCCCAAGCGGCCAAGCACGAGTTGGTGGCCACCAAGCTCGGGCTGCAGCCGGGCATGCGCCTCCTCGACGTCGGGTGCGGTTGGGGCAGCATGGTGCTGCACGCCGCCGCCCACCACAGCGTCGACGCCGTCGGCGTCACCCTGTCGACCCGGCAGGCCGAGCTGGCCCGCAAGCGCGTGGCCGAAGCCGGGTTGACGGGCCAGGTCGAGATCCGGGTGCAGGACGAGCGCGACGTCGAGGACGGACCGTACGACGCCATCTCGTCCATCGGCATGTTCGAGCACGTGGGGCGGTCCCGCCTGCGGGAGTACGCCGCCCACCTGCATTCGTTGTTGTCGCCCGGTGGCCGCCTGCTCAACCACGGCATCGGACGGCCGGCCCAGCCCCGTGACCGCCGGCCCGTGCCCGCGCCCCGCCGTCCCGGGCGCAAGCGCACGTTCATCGACCGCTTCGTGTTCCCCGACGGCGAGCTGCACGAGGTCGGCACGGTGGTGTCGATCCTGCAGCAGGAGGGCTTCGAGGTGCGCCACCTCGAGTCCCTGCGGGAGCACTACGGCCTCACCCTGCGCGCCTGGGTGGCCAACCTCGAGCGCGACTGGGACCGCGCGGTCGGCGAGGCGGGCGAGGGCCGGGCCCGGGTGTGGCAGCTCTACATGGCGGCCTCGGCCGTGGGCTTCGAGGCCGGACGCATCCAGGTGCACCAGGTCCTCGGGGTCAAGCCCGACGGCGGCCGCAGCGGCGTGCCCCTCCGTCCCCCGTTCTGAGGCGCGTTAGCGTCCCGGGCCATGTACCCGGGGGAGTACGCCCGCCAGCATCCTCACCAGCCCGCCCTCATCATGGCCATGAGCGGCGAGACCATCACCTTCGGCGAGTTCGAGGAGCGCGCCAACCGCCTGGCCCAGCTGTTCCGTGCCGCCGGGCTGCGCCGGGGCGACCACGTGGCCATGTTCATGGAGAACCACCCGCGCTACTTCGAGACGATGGCCGCCGCCGAGCGCACCGGCCTCTACTACACCTGCGTCAACTCGCACCTGACGGCCGAGGAAGTGGCCTACATGGTGGACAACTGCGACGCCAAGGTGTTCATCTCCTCGGTCGCGTTGGCCGACGTCGCCGTGGCCGCGGCCGCCCTGACGCCCAAGGTCGAGGTCTTCCTCATGCTCGGCGCCGAGGGCGGAAGGGACCCGTTCCGCAGCTACGAGGAGGAGACCGCCCGCTTCCCGGCCGAGCCCGTGGCCGACGAGCAGCTGGGTGCGGCCATGCTGTACTCCTCGGGTACCACCGGGCGGCCCAAGGGCATCCTGCGCCCGCTGCCCGAAGTCCACCCGGCCGAGCCGCTGCCGGTGATGGCGTTCGTCACCAAGATGTTCGGGTTCCGCCCGGGGATGACGTACTTGTCCCCGGCGCCCATCTACCACTCCGCCCCCCAGGCGTCGGTGTCGTCGGCGCTGCGGCTGGGGTCGACGTCGATCATCATGGAGCGCTTCGACCCCGAGCTCTACCTGCGCTGTGTCCAGCAGTACCGGATCACCCACAGCCAGGTCGTGCCCACCATGTTCAGCCGGATGCTGAAGCTGCCCGACGAGGTGCGCCTGAGCTACGACGTGTCGTCGCTGGAGTGCGTGGTGCACGCCGCCGCCCCCTGCCCCGTGCCGGTGAAGGAGGCGATGATCGCCTGGTGGGGCCCGATCATCACCGAGTACTACGGCGCCACCGAGGCCAACGGGTTCACGTTCTGCACCAGCGAGGAGTGGCTGGCCCACAAGGGCACCGTGGGCAAGCCCATTGCGGGCGAGCTGCTCATCCTGGGCGACGACGGCAAGCCGTTGCCCAGGGGCGAGCCGGGCACCGTGTGGTTCCGGGGGGCGACCAACTTCGAGTACTACCACGACCCCGACAAGACGGCCGAGAGCCGGGGCGGCGACGCCACCGCCAACATGAGCACGGTGGGCGACGTCGGCTACGTCGACGAGGACGGCTACCTCCATCTCACCGACCGCAAGACCTACATGATCATCTCGGGCGGGGTGAACATCTACCCGCAGGAGGCCGAGAACCTGCTCGTCACCCATCCCAAGGTGATGGACGCGGCCGTAATCGGCGTGCCCAACGTCGACCTGGGTGAGGAGGTGAAGGCGGTGGTGCAGCCCATGCCCGACGTCGAGCCCGGGCCCGAGCTGGAGCGGGAGCTCCTGGCCTTCTGCCAAGAGAGCCTGGCTCGGTACAAGTGCCCGCGCTCGGTCGACTTCGAGGCCGAGCTGCCCCGGCTGCCCACGGGCAAGCTGTACAAGCGCCTGCTGCGCGACCGCTATTGGGGCAACCAGACGTCCCGCATCGTCTGACCGGGTTTGCACCCTGAGCGCCAATAGTGGGCGCCGACGGTGCAAACCGGTTAGTCGGCCGAGGCGACGCCCACCGGGCAGGACACGCCGGTGCCGCCCAGGCCGCAGTAGCCGTTGGGCACCTTGTGCAGGTACTGCTGGTGGTACGGCTCGGCGTAGTAGAACGCGGGCGCCTCACGGATCTCGGTGGTGATCTCGCCGTAGCCGGCGGCCGTGAGCTTCTCCTGGAACGCCTTTTGCGACGCCTCGGCGGCGGCCGCCTGGTCGGGCCCGTAGGTGTAGATGGCCGAGCGGTACTGGGTGCCCACGTCGTTGCCCTGGCGCATGCCCTGGGTGGGGTCGTGGCCCTCCCAGAACACCTTGAGCAGCTGCGCGTAGCTCACCTTGGTGGGGTCGAACACGACCAGCACGACCTCGGCGTGGCCGGTGCGGCCGCTGCACACCTCGTCGTAGGTGGGGTTGGGCGTGAAGCCGCCGGCGTAGCCCACGGCCGTCACCCAGACGCCGGGCGTCTGCCAGAACAACCGCTCGGCGCCCCAGAAGCAGCCCATGGCGAACACCGCCGTCTCGGTGCCGTCGGGGAACGGCGGGGTGAGGGCGTGGCCGCTGACGGCGTGGGCCTCGGGCACGGGCATGGCGGCGTCCCG
>JBIOZN010000471.1:0-5474 GCA_044871175.1 Acidimicrobiales bacterium
GGGGAAGGCCTGCTCGCCCACGGCGGCCGGCCACGCCTCCTCGACGCGGTGGCCGAGGGAAGCCAGCAACCCCGCGGTGGCGTCGACCGCGGCCCGGGCGTCGGGGTCGGCGGGGGCGCCGTGCAGCAACGGGTGGTCGAGCACCCCGATGCGCAGCGTGCCGGGGTCGACCCCGACCTCCTCGACCCACGGCCGCGCGGGCGGCGGGGCGACCACCGGGTCACCGACCTCGTAGCCGGCGAGGACGTCGAGCAGCGCGGCGGTGTCGCGCACCGAGCGCGTGAGGGCGCCGTCGGTGGAGGCGCCCATCCAACTCTCGCCCTGGGCGGGCCCCCGGCTGATGCGCCCCCGTGACGGCTTCAGGCCCACCAGCGCACACGACGAGGCCGGGATGCGGATGGACCCTCCACCGTCGCTGGCGTGGGCGACGGGGACGCAGCCGGCGGCCACGGCCGCCGCCGACCCCCCGGACGAGCCTCCCGTGGAGCGGCTGGTGTCCCAGGGGTTGCGGGCCGGGAAGAAGGCCACCGGCTCGGTGGTGATGGTGCTGCCCAGCTCGGGCGTGTTGGTGCGCCCGAGGATGACGAACCCGGCCGCCCGTAGGCGCCGCACGACGAAGGCGTCCTGGTCGGGCGTGTAGCCGATGCGCTTGAGCACGGTGGTGCCGGCGGCGTACGGCTCGCCCGCCATGGCCGCCCCGAGGTCCTTCACCACCGTGGGCACGCCCCGGAACGGCCCGTCGGGTAGGTCACCGGCGGCCTCGCCCCGGGCCCGGTCGTAGCGCTCGTACACCAGGGCGCCGATCTCGCCGTTCACCGCCTCGGTGCGGGCGATGGCGGCCTCCACCACCTCGGCCGGCTTGGCCTCGCCCCGGCGTACCCGTTCGGCCACCGCGGTGGCGTCCTCCCATTGCTCCCCCGTCATGGCCGCCGACCCTACGCCCGGGATAGGGAGCGCGCCGCCCCGGCCCGGCGCTCCTTAGGCTGCCCGGCCGACATGCACGTCGTCGCCGCCACCGACAAGTTCCGGGGCACAGCCACCGCCGCCGACGTCGCCGCCGCCGTCGCCCAGGCGGTGCGCTCGTGCGGTGGAACCTGCGAGTGCGTGCCGGTGGCCGATGGCGGCGAGGGGACGCTCGACGCCCTCGGGGGGCCCAACCGGCGCACGATCGTGATGGGCCCGCTCGGCGACCCCGTCGACGCCGCCTGGCGGTTGTCCGGCCGCACGGCCGTCATCGAGATGGCGCGGGCGTCGGGGTTGGCACTGGTGGGCGGGGCCGAGGGCAACGACGCCGTCAGCGCCACCACCCACGGCACGGGTGAGCTGATCTCGGCCGCCCTCGAGCAGGGGGCGCGGCGGGTGATCGTGGGCATGGGCGGCTCGGCCACCACCGACGGAGGGCTCGGTGCGATCCGGGGGATGTGGACGACGGCGCGGCTGCGGGGCGTCGAACTGGTCGCCGCCTGCGACGTGCGCACCCGGTTCGTCGACGCCGCCCGGGTGTT
Source organism: Acidimicrobiales bacterium (assembly GCA_044871175.1). Lineage (GTDB taxonomy): Bacteria > Actinomycetota > Acidimicrobiia > Acidimicrobiales > Ilumatobacteraceae > JBIOZN01. The sequence continues at coordinate 1,506 of JBIOZN010000471.1, forward strand.
CGCGCCCCAGAAGGGCGCCACGCCGGCCCAGGTCGAGTTCCTCACCCGCCGGTTGGAACGCTTGGCCCAGGTGTACGCCGAGGAGTACGGCGTCGAGGTCGGCGGGTTGGAGGGCAGCGGGGCCGCCGGCGGCCTCGGAGGAGGCCTGGCGGCGCTGGGCGCCGACCTGGTGCCCGGGTTCGACCTGGTGGCCGAGGAGTTGGAGCTGGCCGAGCGCATCGAGGGCGCCGACCTGGTCGTCACCGGTGAGGGCTTCGTGGACGCCCAGAGCTTCGAGGGCAAGGTCGTCGGTGGCGTCGCCGGCCTGGCGGCGGCGGCCGGCGTGCCCGTGTTGGCCGTCGCCGGCCAGGTGTACGACGGCGCCGAGCGGCGCATCGAGGCGCTGTCGCTCACCGCCTGCTTCGGGGAGGAACGAGCCCGGGGCGACACCACCACATGCATCGCCGAGGCCGTGCGCCACTGGCTCGCCCGGCGGGCCTGAACGGCAGCTCCCGCGGGAGGCGTGACTCAGCTGGAGTTGCGCTCCAACCGGGACACGACCCAGGCGGCCGCCAGCACGATGATGGCCGCCGCGAGGACGAGGCGCACGATCAGCCCGATGGCGCTGAGCACCACGCCCGCCAGCCAGAAGGCCACCACGAGGCCGCCGATGCCGAGGGCCACCACGACCCAAGCGGGTGCCTTGGCGGGGGGCCGTTCGAGCGAGCTCATGGCTCGCCAGCTTAGGAGGCCGCTCCCAGATCGCGCCCGATCACCACCACGACGCCGGCGTCCTGGATGTCGGCGTTCTCGATGATGTCGGTGGACGGCAGCGCGGCCACCGGCACGGTGACCGTGGGGTTGCTGATGATGGCGCTGACGGCGCGCGCCGTGGGCTCGGCATCGGGGTTGACGTAATAGACGGTGCTGCCGTCGACCCGCTGCAGCGAGTTGGTGGGTGTGCCCAGCAAGGCGCCCTGGGCGTTGAGCTGGTCGGTGTACTTGCCGGCCACACCGGCCGTGCCCGAGCCGTTGGCCACGATGACCTTGACCTGGGGGTTGATGGAGGCGGGGGCGGTGGTGGGCGCCGCGGTCACCGCCGCGGTGGTGGTGCCCCCTTCGGGCACGGTCGTGTCGCTGCCGCTCGCCTGGGGCCCGGCGCTCTGGACCTCGGCCGAGCTGGGCCCGTCGAGGGCCTTGCCGAGGAGCAACAGCCCGAGGGCGGCGGCGACCACGACGAGCACGATGCCGCGCCCGGCGGTGAGCGCCGAACTGGCCGATCCGGGTTCGGTGCGCCCCGGCGGGCGGCGGGCGTTCATCGGGGGCGGACCCGGCGGGCAGGCATCGGACCACAGCCTGCCCGGCCGGCGCCCCCCGGCACAAGGACCCCCCCGGTCGGGTGCCGGTACCCTGCGACGTTGGCGCGCCGGGTTAGCTCAGCAGGCAGAGCAGCTGTCTTGTAAACAGCAGGCCGTCGGTTCGATCCCGACACCCGGCTCGGCGGCGGGGGGCAGCCCGTCCCCCGCGCTCAGCGATGGCGGGCGATCTCGTAGGCGGCCAGGGCGCCCGCCGTAGCGACGTTCAGCGAGCCGAGACGGCCGTGCATGGGAATGGCCACCACCAGGTCGCAGCGCGCGCGCACCAGGCGCGACAACCCGGCGCCTTCGGACCCGAGCACGAGCACCACGGGTTCAGCGGCGAGGCGGCCGAGCTCGCCGAGCGGCTGGTCGGCGGCGTCGTCCAGGCCGACGACCCAGCAGCCGAGCTCCTTGGCCCCGCCCAGGGCAGCCGGGAGGCCGCCCACCAGGGCGATCGGGAGGTACTCGATGGCGCCGGCGGCGGCCTTGGCGACAGTGGGGGTGATGTGGGCGGCCCGGTGGCGCGGCAGGACGACTCCGGTTGCGCCCGCGCCGTCGGCGGAGCGCAAGAGGGCCCCGAGGTTGCCCGGATCGGTGACGCCGTCGAGGGCGAGCAGGAACGGTGCCGGCCGTCCGGGCCGGTGTGTGGCCAGCTCGTCGAGGTCGGCCTCGGGCAGGGGGGCAGCCTTGGCCAGGACGCCCTGAGGGGCCTCGCTGCGAGCCTCCCGCTCCAGGACTCGTCGGCTGACGTCACGGACGGGCACCCGGGCCTGCTCGGCCAACGTGAGGATGTCGGCGATGATGCCGGCGTCATCGAGGTCGCTGGCCATCCACACCTCGCGTGCCCGCCGGCGCCCGGCCAGCAGCAGCTCACGCACGGCCTGACGCCCCTCCACCTGGTCGCCGCCCAGGCCCCGTTCCCGGGGCCGCGCCGCTTGGGAGGTGCCGGAGGCCGCCGAGCCGTTGGGGCGACGGGGGCGCCCCGGCGCGGCGGGACGAGGACGCGCCCCGCCGCGCCTGGCCGGAGGAGGGCGCCGCCGACTCACGCCGGGCCGACCGCGACCGGGCGATGACGCTCCCGCTTCACCACCGGCACCAGGCCGAGAGCCACTTCACCGACGGCGGTCATCCCGACACCACCGCCACCGCCCAGGCGGCGATCCCCTCGCCTCGCCCGAGGGCGCCCAGCCCCTCGGGCCGGCGGCCCTTCACGGTGACCGGGCAGCCGGCGGCGGCGCTCAGGCGCGCCTCCATCTCCCGCCGGTGCGGCGCCAGCTTGGGCGTCTCGCACACCACGCTGACGTCGACGTTGCCCGGGACCCAGCCGGCGGCCCGCACGGCGTCCCCCACGGCCTCCAGGAGGGCCAACGAGTCGGCACCCGCCCATCGGGGGTCGGTGTCGGGGAAGCGCTGGCCGAGATCCTCCAGGCCGGCCGCCCCCAGCAGGGCCTCGGCCACGACGTGGGCGACGACATCGGCGTCGGAGTGCCCCTCCAGCCCCCCCGGGGCGTCCGGGAAGGCCACGCCGCCGAGCACCAGTCGGCGGCCGGGATCGGTGCTGAAGCGGTGCACATCGAACCCCTGACCCACCCGGACGGTCACCGCCCGCCCCGCGGTAGGGGGGTGTGACCTCTGTCGGGCACGGGCGGCGAGGGTAGTACCGTCCTCGCGCGTCTATGGCGCACGAGGAACTGCTGGCGGCGACGGAGTTCTTTGCCGGTGTCGAGCCGGAAGCGCTCAAGCAGGTGGCGGCGGCGGGGCGCACCCGCAGCCTCGTCCGGGGCGACGTCGTGTTCGAGGAGTCCTCCGATCCCGACGCCCTGTACATCGTGCTCAGCGGGCGCATCGCCATCGCCCAGCGCTCCGTCGACGGGCGCGAATCGGTGATGGCCCTGATGGAGCCGGGCGACCTGTTCGGCGAGATGGGCCTGCTCGACGGCCTGCCTCGGTCGGCCGAGGCGCGGGCGCTCGAACCGTCGGCGGTGTTCGCCATTCCCTACGCCCCGGTGCGCCGGCTGTTCGAGGAGCAGCCGCACCTGCTGTGGGGCGTCGTGCGCATGCTGTCGGGCCGGCTGCGCGTCACCGACGAGGCGCTGGCCGACTCGGTTTTCCTCGACGTCACCGGTCGTACGGCCAAACGGCTGCTCGAGCTGGCCGGCGAACGTGACGAGTTCGTCCTGCCCGTGACCCAAGAGGAGCTGGCCGGCATGGTGGGAGCATCACGAGAGCGGGTGAACAAGGCCATCGCCTCGTTCATCCGGCTGGGATGGCTCGAGCAGAGCGATCGGCGTTACCGCATCCTGTTGCGGGACCGGCTCACGTTGCGGGCCCGATGAGCGAGCACCTGCCCTCCGACCTGCCCCCTGAGGACCCGCGGGTGGAGCGCCGGGCCGAACTGCTCGACGACGAGCGCGACGCCGGCAGCGCCGACCCCGAGACCCAGGCCGAGGTCATCCTCAGCGAGTCCGACATCCGCCAGGTCGACCGCGAGGACCCCGAGGGCAGCCAGGTCGTGGAGCACCGGACCTCCGACGACACCGTCGACCCCACCTAGCTGTTCCCGCTACGGGCCGTTCTGCAGGAAGGAGAGCGCGCGCGTCCAGGCGTCGGCGGCGTCGTCGGGACGGTGGGC
>JBIOZN010000472.1:0-7286 GCA_044871175.1 Acidimicrobiales bacterium
CGGTTCGATCTCGGCCACCGGCGCGAGCACGGCCGCCATGCGCCCGGCGTCGGGCCCGGGGTCGTCGTCGCGGTCGTCGTCGTCGTCGTCGTCGTCGAAGGCGGCGAGGGGCAGGCGGGGAGGGTGGGCCGGCCCCAGCGGGGCGACGGCGTCGAGGGCGTCGGCGTACGGGATCGCACTCACCACCTCGAGGGCGGCGGCGGGGGCCAGCGCACCCGCGGCGGCGACGGCGGCGTACTCGCCCAGGCTGTGCCCGGCGCGCGCCTGGGGGCGGATGCCGTAGGCGGCGAGCAGCCGCTCGAGGGCGGCGTCGACGGCCAGCACGGCGGGGTGCGCCACCGCGGTGTTGCGCAGGAAGCGTTCCGCCGTGCTCTCTCCGGCCGTGTCGGAGCGGTAGAGGGCGGACAGGCGAGCGCCGATCACCGGTTCGAGGGCGTCGTCGGCCTGGTCGAGCGCAGTGTCGATGATCGGCTCGATCGTGCGCAGCGGCACGAGCATGTCGACGTACTGCGACCCCTGGCCCGGGTACACGAAGGCGACGGGGGGCGGTGCCCCCGAACCGTGGAACACGCCGCGAGCCGAAAGGGCCCGCCACGTGGCCGCGTTCCCGGCGGCGAGGGCGTGCTCGACCAGCACCGCCTTGGCGCAGAGGTCGCTGGCGTCGGCGTAGTCGATGGCGATGCGCTCGGGCGCGGCCAGGTCGGCGAGGGTCGGGGCGGCGGGTGTGGGGGCGGCCCCGGTCGCGGCCTCCCGCCCGACGGCGGCCAGCCGCTCGCGAATGGCGGTGACCGAGCGGTCCCCGATCACCAGCGCTCCCCGCAGCGGCGCCTTGGCCCTCACGCTGGTCTTCATAGCCCAAGCGGGCGAGGTCGCGTCTCGGCACGATTTCCGCCACCTGCGGCGAAACTCGCGCCGAGACTTCCCCCTCGGCGCGCGACCGGCGCGGGGTACGTTCTCGCGCATGGCCGAGCAGCCCATCGAACGTGAAGTGGTGGCCGCCCCCGAAGAGCTCATCCCGCACGAGCGCCCGTTGCGCCCGGACTACCCGCGCTTTCGCGTCGACCCCGGCGAGACCATCCGCTTGGCCGACATGGACCCGGACTTCTCCGAGGACTACACGAGGAAGAAGGACGTGGCCGAGGAGCTCAAGCATCAACGGGACCGCATTGCCGATCTCCAGGGCCGGCTGTACGGCGAGCACCGGCGCAGCCTGCTGATCGTGTTGCAGGCCATGGACACCGGCGGCAAGGACGGCACGATCAAGGGGGTGTTCCAGGGAGTCAATCCGCAGGGGTGCCAGGTGTGGTCGTTCAAGGCGCCCAGCGCCGAGGAGGCCGACCACGACTTCCTCTGGCGCTACCACGACAAGGCGCCGAGCAAGGGCATGATCACGATCTTCAACCGCTCGCACTACGAAGACGTGCTGATCGTGCGCGTCAAGGAGCTGGTACCCGAGGCGGTGTGGTCGCAGCGCTACGACACCATCAACGCCTTCGAGGAGGCGCTGGCGCGTGGCGGTGTCACCATCATCAAGTTCTTCCTGCACATCTCCAAGGCCGAGCAGAAGCGGCGCCTGGAGGGCCGCCTGGACGACCCGGACAAGCGCTGGAAGTTCTCCGTCAACGACATCCGCGAGCGGGCCTACTGGGACAAGTACCAGGCGGCGTTCGAGGATGCCATCAACCGGTGCTCGGTGGTGGCCCCGTGGTACGTGGTGCCGGCCAACAAGAAGTGGTACCGCAACCTGGTGATCGCGCGCACCATCGCCGACACCATGGAGGCCATGGACCCCCGCTTTCCTCCCGCCGAACGTGGCCTGGACGACGTGGAGGTCCCCGACTGACGGCGCGCCGGGAGGGTCAGGACTCGAGCTGGGCGAACACGACGACATTGTCCCGGTAATGGCCGGTGGAGTAGTCGAAGGTCCCTCCGCACGTGACCAGCCGTAAACCGGCTTCCAAACTCGGGGCGAACACGGCGTCGGTGGGAAAGGCGTCCTTCGGGTAACGCTCCGAGCGCTGCACGACGAACCGCACCTCGGACCCATCGGCGCGGGTCACGAACACCTCGTCACCCGCACCCAGCTCGGTCAGCCGGGAAAAGACGTCGGGCCCTTCGCGGGTGTCGACGTGGCCCACGATCACGGCCGGGCCCGGCAGGCCCGGTTTGGGGCCCTCCGCCCACCAGCCGGCGTGGTGCCAGGCGGGCACCTCGAGGCTGCCGTCGGGGTTGCGGCGCAGCGGTTGGAGGTCGCTGGTGACGTCGATGCCGGGGATCCGAACCGCCACCGGGACGGGCGCCGTCTGGTAGTCCCGCGCCGCCTTGAAGGACGTGATGTCGTCGGGCAGCACCACCGTCGTGCTCGTGGTGGTGGCCGCAACCGTGGTGGCGGGCGCGGCGGGCGCGTCGGCGGTGGGCGTTGCCGTCACGGCTGCGCCGGCCCCGGCCTGTTCCCCGCCGGCCGAGGAGCAGGCCGGCACCAGGCAGGTGGCAACGACGGCGAGGGCGACACGAAGTGCCGGTCGGATCAGCCGTGTCCCGCCCAAAGCCCTCCTCCCCCCGTCTGGACCCCGCCGACAGGAAGTACGCCCGAAACCGCGCTCGCGATGCCGGGCGCAAGGGCGGCGGCCGTCTCGATCATGTGCCGATAGCCGTCGAAGGACAGCTGGTGGGCGGTGTCGTAATCGTGGGCCGCGAAGGCGTCGATCTGGGCCATGAGCTGGTCGTCGTGCACCGTCAACAAGGCCAGGGCGTCGTCGGTGGACACTGCGCCGCCGGTGAGCTCGCTGAACGCAGTGGCCAAGCTCTGGGCGATGTCGGCCATGCCGGTGCGGGCCGCCTCGCGGCCGGCGGCGTCGTTCTTGGCGGTGGCCACCGTGTAGGCCACGAGTTGGTCGATGTGGCTGGCCCACAGCTGGTTGAAGCTGGCCGCCTGGTCGGGACCGAAAAGACTGTCGAAGGCGGCGGTGAGGTCGCGTGTGTTGGCGTTCAAAGCCTCGGCGATGGCGCTGAAATCGGCACCCCCGGTGACGCCGGAACGGGTCGCGTCGACCGCCAGCTCGAAATGCTCGCCCAGCAGCATGGCGAGCTGCGAGCGCAAAGAGCCGGAGGGGTCGGACACCGGTGTGGGGAGCTCACCGGGCACGGGTGCCGGCCCGGCGGCCAGCGCCGCCGCCGTGGGGAACATGTGCTCGTACGCCTGCCGCTGAATGGTGAAAGCGGTCGAGTAATCACCGGCCACGTAGGCATCGATGTGCGATGTCAGGTGGTCGAGATGGGCCCGCAGGTTCTCGGCGGCCGTGGCGGCAGGAATCGCCCCGTTCGTCATGGTCTCGACCGCCTGTCCGTACTGCGCACGGTACTGCTCGAGGCCGTCCTTGGCGCTCGCCTGGGCCGCGTCGTTGTGCGCGGCGGCCGCCTCGGCGTAGCCGATGAGCAGGAAGACGTGCGTCGACCACAGCTGACGGAACGGAGCGACGTAATCCGGTCCGTACAACGCACCTACGGCGGCCGAGAGGTCGTCGGTGTTGCGCACGAGGGCGTTCTCGAGGGCCCCGCTGGCGTCGGGCTGATCGCCCACCGCCGTCCGCATGGCGCGCGCCATGACGAAGGCGTGATGGCCGAGCAGCTCTTCGAACTGCTCGGTGGTGCTGGCCGGACTCTCCTGCTGAAGGACGGGAAGGGCGCCGGCGGCATGGTGGTGGCTGCCACTCGTCACGACGCCGGGGTGACGCAATGACGCGCCGGCAGCGGCCACCGCCATGAGGAGCCCGAGCGACACCACCAGGCGCGGCCCATTGGAGCGTAGACGCCGCGAACCACTCCCGCCGATCACGTCTGCGTCCATGAAACCCCCTGTGAGTTCACGCTTCGCGCGCGTCGGGACGCCCGTCGTCGATGAACTGTCCGCCTGCGCACGTGCGCAGAGCATCGATCCCGCCGCCGTCGCGCCCCATCATCTCCGAACCTAGCCGGGCCGACTGAACTTGCGCCCCGGACGAAAAGCAATGGGTCCATCGACCCAGGCCGGCTCGGGGGACCGCTAACGTCGCCGCCATCGCCGACGTGTTGCTGAGCGAACGAGACGGTGCCGTCGTCACTTTCACGCTGAACCGGCCCGACAAGCTGAACGCCCTTTCCACCGAGCTCCGCGCCGCGGTCACGCGCGCCTTTCGCGCCGTGGGGGACGACGACGTGGGCGTGGTCGTGCTCACCGGCGCCGGGCGGGCGTTCTCGGCCGGGGTCGACCTGCGCGAGCTCGGCGGCGAGGCGGCGACGGGCGTCGACCTGTCGGCCGCCGACCTCGACATGGTGGGCGCCATCCGGGCCTGCCCCGTGCCGGTGATCGCCGCGGTCAACGGGGTCGCCGTTACGGGCGGCTTCGAGCTGGCGTTGGCCTGCGACGTCATCTACGCCTCCACCGCCGCCCGGTTCGCCGATACCCACGCTCGCGTCGGGATCCTGCCCACGTGGGGGATGACCGAGCGCCTGCCGCGGCTGATCGGCATCGCCCGGGCCAAGGAGCTGTCGTTCTCGGGCCGGTTCATCGACGCGGCCACGGCCGAACGCTGGGGCCTGGTCAACCGGGTGATGGAGCCCGACGAGCTGGGGGCGGCGGCGCGCACGCTGGCCGACGAGATCGTCGGCGCCGACCCGGCCGCCGTCCGGGGCATGAAGCGGATGTACGACGAGGGCCACGACCGTGACTTCGCCGCCGCCCTCGACCACGTCCTGGCCATCGCCGAGGCGCACAACCGCTCGGTCACCCCGGAGGCGATCGCCGCGCGCCGGGCCGACGTGCAGTCACGGGGCCGGGCTCAGGCCGGCAGCTGACCCGATGCCGGCGGCCGCCGAGCTCACCGCCGCCCGGGCGCTGGCCGGCGCGATCGAGCCTCTGGCCGGGCAGGTGCACTTCTCGCGGGAATGCCACGCCGAGTACGTCGCCCTGGGCTTCGGCCCGAGTCCTCGCATGGTGGGCGCGACACCGTTCCCCGAACTGGCCTCGTACTTCACCAGCCGGGGATCGGTGATGGGGCAGGTGCACCCCACGGTGGTGGCGGCCGCCTTCGCCGTGTTCAACCCGGCCATCGTGGTGCCCGCCGTCGCGAAGGGCTGGACGCTCACCGATGCCGCCACCATCTGCAACGCCCGGCGGCGGGGGGCCGTCGCCCAGCTCCGTCGCATCCTGGGCGACGAGCCGTCGGGCGTGCGGCGCGCCGGCGACCTGCTGGTGCGGGCCCTCGAGCCGCTGCGGATGGAAGGCCGCCCGCTGTTCGCCGGCCAGCGCTCCGAGGCCCTGCCCGACGAGCCGCTGGCCCGGATGTGGCGCGCCGCCGACGCCCTGCGCGAGTACCGGGGCGACTCGCACATCATCACGTGGGTGGGGGCGGGCCTCGATCCCGTGGAGATAGGGATGCTGAGCGACTTGTACTGGCGCACGCCGCTGCGGGGCCACACCGGGGGACGGGGCTGGAGCGAGGCCCAGATGGACGAGGCCATCGAGGGGCTGCGCCGGCGGGGGCTCATGGAGGGCGACGGGCTGAGCCCGGTGGGCTTCGAGCTGCGCCAAGACATCGAGCGGCGTACCGACGCCCTCGTGCAACCGGCGGTGCGCGCCCTGGGCGACGATCTCGACGAGCTGATCGGGCTGGTGGGCCCCTGGAGCGAGCGGGTGCGCGAGGCCGGTGGCTACCTGTCGCCGGCCACCCGGTTCACCTGGCTCCCGCAGTGACTCGCGCCGGGCCTCCCCGGCGGGTGGCCGACGGGTACGAGACCCTCGAGGCGCCCGTGGTGGACGACGACGGGAAGCTGTACTTCAGCGATGTCAAGGCGGGCGGGATCCACCGCCTGCATCGACGGGGGCATCGACGTTCGGCCCCGGGCGCGGCCGACGGCGGGCGCGTCTATGTCATCTCCGCCGGGGTGCGCGGCGCCGCCCTCGGGTTGGCCCGCATCCAGCTCGATCTGGGCCGATCTAGTCCGGCGATACGTGGCGCCCCCGCCAGCCGACCTCCATGTACTTGCGGGCGATCTTCCAGCGCTCGTCGACGCGGCGCAGCTCGTCGTGGTAGCGGGCGACGATCACCGTCGCCGTGGTCGGCTCGTCGACGTGGATGCTGTGCGACGTGTGGTACGTGAGCGTCGAGGCCGTGTCGCCGTCGATGTCGATGTGGTACACGGACAGGAGGTGGTGCTGCCACATCTGGTCGCGGCTGTGCTCCTCGATCCAGGCCACGATCTGGTCGGCGCCCTCCATCCACTCACGGTCGGCGTAGCGCGCGGCGGCGTCGTCGACGAACAGCTCGCGTAGCGCGCCGTAGTCCTTGTTGTCGATGATCGAGGCGTATCGGTACAGCGTGTCGGTGATGGCCTGGCGGTCGAGTAGCGCCTGGACGGCCGGGTCCGGGTGCATGGCAGGGGCTCCTCGTCTTTCGTCGTCTCTCGTTCGTCGGGTCACACCCTCGTGTAGCCGCCGTCGACCATCACCGTCGAGCCCGTGACGAACGAGGCGTCGTCGGAGCACAGAAAGGCCACCACCGCAGCCACCTCGGACGGATTCGGCGCGACGGGAGATGGGCGCCTCCACGCCCGGTCCTCCCGTGCTCGGCCTCGATCCGGGCGACCGCGTGCCGCGCCAACTCGCCGCGGATGTCGCCCACCGCCACGCCGGCGCCCTCGGGGGCCAGGCGCACGGCGCAGGCGAGGCCGATGCCGCGGCCGCCACCCGTCACCAGGGCTCGGCGGCCCGACGGGCGCGGCGTGGGTAGTGCGTCCCCGGGGGCGTACGCCATGCGGGCCGGCCTAGGGGACGAGGGCGCCGGCGCGGTCGACGACGAGGTCGGCGGGCGCCAGCGTGAACAGGCACGCGGCGGCGGTCGGCCCCGGAGGCAGCACCACGAGGTTGGGCGCGATGTCGTCGGCGCGGTAGTTGAGGTTGGAGGCCGTCGGGCGGTCGGGGCACGGGTAGGCGGTGACGTAGCCGAGGTCGCCGGTGTCCACGGCCGTGACGGTGGCGACCAGCCCGGCACCGGACACCGGTGTGGCGGCGACGCCGTCGGCGGCGAGCGGGCCGTTCACGCCGCCGAGGCCGGTGCGGGTGTCGAGCACCCGTTCGGGGGTCTGGGCCTGGAGGCGTAGGCCGTCGCCTCCCAACCAGCCGACGGCGTCGACGACCAGATGGGTGGCCACGTTGGTGGTGAAGCAGACGCGACCGTCGCCGTCGAGCGCGCTGACCGCCAGGTTGGCGACCACCTGGCCGGCTTCGACGTTGAGGTTCGACACCCAGG
>JBIOZN010000473.1:0-3181 GCA_044871175.1 Acidimicrobiales bacterium
GACCAAGGGGACTGTGCTCACCACCGGAGCCAACTCGGGGATCGGGCTCCAGACGGCGCTGGAGGTCGCCCGCCGCGGCTACCGCTCGATCGGGTCAGTGCGGTCGGAGGCCAAGGCCGACAAGCTGCGGGCCGCCGCCAAGGAAGCGGGGGTCGAGGTGGAGACCGTGCGCCTCGACGTGAACGACGCCGAGGCGTGCGAGCGGGTGCTGGCCGAGCTCGACCTGTACGGGTTGGTGAACAACGCCGGCTACACCAACACCGGCGCCATCGAGGACGTGAGCGACGACGACGTGCGAGCCCAGCTGGAGACGATGCTGGTGGCGCCCATGCGCCTCGCCCGGCTCGCCCTGCCCGGGATGCGGGCGCGCCGCGATGGTTGCATCGTCAACGTATCGTCGATCTACGGGCGGACGACGACGCCGTTCACCGGGTGGTACCAGGCGGCCAAGCACGGGTTGGAGGCGGCCACCGACGCACTGCGGATCGAGGTGGCGAGCGCCGGCGTGCGGGTGGTGCTGGTGGAGCCGGGCGGCTTCCGCACCGGGATCTGGGACGAGTTCGCTCGCGACGTGGCCGCCCATGAGGGCTCCCGCTATTCCGGCAACTACCGGCGCTCGCTCGAATGGCAGCGCCGCGCCGAGCCGCTCATGGGCGATCCCCGCCGCTGCGCTCGTGTGATCGCCAACGCCCTCGAGACGCGCCGGCCCCGCGCCCGCTACCTCGTCGGCTACGACGCCCAGGCCATGGCCGTGGCCGAGCAGTTCACGCCCACGGTCCTGAAGGACCGGGTCACCCGCCTGCTCATGGGGCTGTGAAGACGGCGCGAACAGTGTCGGTTCCGACCGGCTGGGTCACCGGCGCGGTCGGCCTCGCCTGCTTCAATGAGTCGCCGCGTGTACCCCGCACCTGGAGAGGGGGGCCCGTCGCGGCATGAGCAGGATCGACACCCCAGTGGCCCGTAGCAAGGGTTTGTGGGGCGAGTTCAAGGAGTTCATCAACAAGGGCAACGTGGTCGACCTGGCCGTCGCCGTCGTCCTCGGCACCGCCTTCACCCAGCTGGTGAACTCCGTTGTGAATGGGGTGTTCAACCCGCTCCTGGCGGCCATCACGGGCAAGGCCAACTTCTCCGAGTTCGGGTTCGACATCGGTGATTCCCGCATCAGCATCGGCACGGTCATCGACGCGGCCATCAACTTCCTGCTGGTGGCGCTGGCGCTGTTCCTGATCGTGAAGGCGTACAACCGGATGCGCGCCAAGGCCGAGGAGACGTCGGCGGGGCCCACCGAGCTCGACATCCTGTCGGACATCCGCGACGAGCTCCGGCGGCGACCCACGGTCTAGAGCCCGGCCGCCCGCACGTCGCCCACGGCCTGGCCGCCGCCCAGCACGGGCACGGTGGCCAGGTCGGCCACCGCCGCGGTGTCGACGCCCAGCGCGGCGAGGGCGGCCACCAGCACCGGCGTGCGCGCCCGGGCGGCGCCGTCGTCGATCTTGAGGGCGACGGCCCGGCCGTCGGGCAGCGCGGCGGCGTACACCCCCTCGGCCCCGTCCTTGGCCACCAGTCCGGGCACGTCCGCCATGAGCCGGGTGACGTCGCGCCGCCACCCGCCCACCAGCTCGGGGTGGGCCCGCATGGCCACCGCGACCCGGCCCTCGGCGGTGGCTGGAGCGGCCGACGCCAAGCGGCGGAAGGCCCGAGCCAGCCCCAGCAGCGACACCGCGTGCACCGGGGCGCCGCACCCGTCGACCCCGATGGCGGCCACCGGCTCGGCGGCCAGTTCGGCTACGCCGGCGGTGATGTGGCGCTGGAGCGGATGGTCGGGGTCGGTGTAACCGGCGGTGGGCCAGCCTCGGGCGACGCAGGCGGCCAGCATCGCCGCGTGCTTGCCCGAGCAGTTGTGGGCCAGCCGGCTCGGGCCGCCGCCGGCGCGGATCAGCGCGCGAGCCTCGTCCTCGTCCAGCGGCCACCCGTCCACGTTGGCGAGGGCGTCCTCGTCCAGTCGGACACCGGCCAGGACCCGGCGCACGATGGCGAGCTGTTCGGGATGCCCGGCGTGGCTGGCGGCGGCCAGCGCGATCGCCTCGTCGTCCAGCTCGGCCCCCGCGCGCAGGGCGGCCACGGCCTGCAGGGGTTTGTTGGCACTGCGGCCGAAGACGGGAGCGCTGACGGGGCCGACCGTGAGCGCGGCCTCGCCGTCAGCGGCCAGGCCCGCCACCGCGCCACGGTGCCGGCTCTCGACCACGCCCGAGCGCACCACGGTGGCGAGGACGGGCGCGCCGGCCCAGGGGTCGCCGGCCACCACCGCCACGGGGAGGACACAGTAGGTTCAGGGGCCAATCGTTGTGGACAGGGGGAGCTCGCGGTGAAGGTGGCACTGACGGTCAACGACTTCCTCGACCGGGCCGAGACGGTGTACCCCGACAGGGTCGGCGTCATCGACGAGCCCGATCAGCCGGCCGAGTCGTGGGGCAGCCTCACCTACCGGCAGATGGCCGAGCGGGCTCGGGCCCAGGCGGCCGCCCTCGACGAGTTGGGCGTCGGGGTGGGCGAGCGGGTGGCCATCGTCAGCCACAACTCGGCCCGGTTGCTCACCAGCTTCTACGGGGTGTCGGGGTCGGGCCGGATCCTGGTGCCCATCAACTTCCGCCTCAACGCCGACGAGGTCGGCTACATCGTCGAGCACTCCGGCGCTACCGTGCTGCTGGTCGATCCCGAGCTGGACGACGCCTTGAGCGGCGTCAAGGCCGAGCACCGCTTCGTCATCGGCGCCGAGGCCGACGAGGTGCTGTACCGCTTCGGCGTCGAGCCCCAGCCGTGGGAGCCCGACGAGGACGCCACCGCCACCATCAACTACACGAGCGGCACCACCGCCCGCCCCAAGGGCGTGCAGCTCACCCATCGCAACATCTGGCTCAACGCCGCCACCTTCGGTTGGCACATGGGGGTGAGCGATCGCGACGTGTACCTCCACACGCTGCCCCAGTTCCACTGCAACGGCTGGGGGATGGTGTACGCCATCACCGGGATGGGCGGCACGCACGTGGTGCTGCGCAAGGTGGACGGGGCCGAGATCCTGCGGCGGATCGAGCGCCACGGCATGACCCTGCTCTGCGCCGCACCGGCGGTGGTGGCCGCCGTCCTCGACGCCGCCTCGGCCTATCCGCCCGAGGCGGTGCCG
>JBIOZN010000474.1:0-2189 GCA_044871175.1 Acidimicrobiales bacterium
GCCTGCCGGCCCGCCGACGGTCGACGCCCCGCCTCCGATCAACGCCCGGACCCAGGACCTGCCGCCTCCGGCACCCGTGTCGTCGGCGTAGCCCCCACTAGGGTGGGCCGCCCTATGTCGCGCTTCGACACGGTATTCAAGGCCTACGACATCCGCGGCCTGGTGCCCGAGCAGCTCGACGCCGACATGGCCCGCGCCGTGGGTGTGGCCTTCGCCCGGTTCGCCGCCCCTGCCGAGCGCATGCTCATCGGCCGCGACATGCGCCCGTCCGGTGTCGAGCTGGCGGCCGCCCTCGCCGATGGGGTGCGGACCCAAGGCGTCGACGTCATCCTGCTGGGTCTGACGTCCACCGACGAGCTGTACTTCGCCGCCGGCGCCCTCGACGCTCCGGGCGTCATGCTCACCGCATCCCACAACCCGGCCCAGTACAACGGGATCAAGCTGTGCCAGGCGGGCGCCCGCCCGGTGGGCGCCGACAGCGGGCTGGACGAGATCAAGAAGCTGGCCGAGGCCAGCCTCGCCGGCGACCTGCCCGACCCGGCGCCCGGCGAGGTGGCGACGGGTTCGTCCTCCGAGATGGATGTGCTGGACCGCTTCGCCGACCACGTCGCCTCGTTCATCGACGCCGACGCACTCCGCCCGCTCCGCGTCGTGGCCGACACCGCCAACGGGATGGGGGGCCTCGTGGTGCCCCGGGTGTTCGAGCGCCTCCCCAACGTCGAGCTCGAGATGATGTACCCCGAGCTGGACGGGACCTTTCCCAACCACCCCGCCGACCCCATCCAGCCCGCCAACCAGCGCGACCTGCAGGCCCGGGTCATCAGCGGGCGCTTCGACGTCGGCCTCGCCTTCGACGGCGACGCCGATCGCGTGTTCTTCGTGGACGAGACCGGCCAGGGCCTGTCCGGGTCCACCACCACTGCCATCCTCGCCGCCGGCATCCTCGGTCGCGAGCCCGGCGCCACCATCCTCTACAACCTCCTCTGCTCGCGAGCCGTGCCCGAGGTCGTGCGCGAGCGGGGCGGCGACCCGGTGCGCACCCGAGTGGGGCATTCGTTCATCAAGAAGGTGATGGCCGAAACCGGAGCGACGTTCGGCGGCGAGCACTCGGCGCACTACTACTTCCGGGACAACTACCGGGCCGACTCCGGCATCATCGCCACGATGCTGCTGCTCGAACAGCTCTCGCAGGCGGGCGCGCCGCTCTCGGAGCTCCGCAAGCCGTTCGAGCGCTACGCCGACTCGGGCGAGATCAACACTGTCGTGGAAGACGCCGCCGGCATCATCGAGAGGGTGGCGGAGGCGTACGCCCAGTTCCCGCAAGACCGCCTCGACGGGCTCACGGTCGACTGCGGCCCCTGGTGGTTCAACCTGCGGCCGTCCAACACCGAGCCGCTGCTGCGGCTCAACCTCGAGGCCCCCACCCGCGACCAGTGCGACGAGCGGGTCGCCGAGGTGCTCGCCCTCATCACCGGTTGATCTAGGAGACCCGATGGCCCTCGATCCCCAGCTCCTCGAGATCCTCGCCTGCCCCGAGGACAAGGGGCCGCTCTTCTACCTGGCCGACGAGGACGCGCTGTATAACCCGCGCCTCCACCGCCGCTACGCCATCCGCGACGACATCCCGGTCATGCTCATCGACGAGGCCGAGACGGTCGACGAGGCCGAGCACGCGCGCATCATGGCCAAGGTGGAGGCGGAGGGGCTCCGCCCCACGTTCGAGGACGACACCGGCACCACGGGCCCCAGCACCACCTGAGCGCCCGCGCGCCCCGAGCGTCCGTCGACCGGTGTCCCGGGGACGTCTCGGCGCGAATTCCGCCACATATGGCGGATTTCGCGCCGAGAGTTGACGGGAGCGGGCCCCGCCGGCCGAGTCGCTCTACGATCACGCGCGGGCCGAGACCGTGGGCGGTAAGGCCCCCACGCCGGACGAGCGCCGCCGCCTAGGCTCGTCGGGCCATGACTGCCACCGAAGCCCCCCCGGCGCGGCGCGACTTCCGGGTTGCCGACTTGTCCCTCGCCCCCTTCGGCCGGCGTGAGATTCTTCTGGCCGAGCACGAGATGCCCGGCCTGCGGGCGCTGCGGGCCGAGTTCGGCCCGTCCAAGCCCCTGGCCGGCGCCTGCATCTCGGGGTCGCTCCACATGACGATCCAGACGGCGGTGCTGATCGAGACGCTGATCGAGCT
>JBIOZN010000475.1:0-8789 GCA_044871175.1 Acidimicrobiales bacterium
GCTCATCGTGGGGGTCGGCGCGCTGCTCGTGTTCTTCGGCGTCTCGGTGCTGGGGCGCACGGTCGCTTTGCCCCTCAGCCGCGTCATCGGTTGGCCCATTGCCCGCTTGCGCGGGATCACGGGGCGCCTGGCCCGGGAGAACGCCATGCGCAACCCCAAGCGCACGGCCGCCACCGGGGGGACCTTGCCCGCCTTGCGCGCCGGCGAGATGGCGGCCACCAGGGTGATCCCGATACCAGCCACCAGCGAGATCACCACCGTCGACGCGGTGACCACGACGCCGCCGGTCTGGAGGTCGAACCCGAGCGCCGTCAGCAGGGCCTTGAGCGCGAGGGTCACGGCCACCCCGCCGAAGAGGCCGATGACCGAGGCGATCACGCCGACGGCCGCCGCCTCGATCACGACCGAGGCGAGGATCTGCCGCTTGCTGGCGCCCAGCGCCCGCATGAGGGCGTTCTCCCGGGTGCGCTGGGCGACGGTGATGAAGAACGTGTTGAAGATCATGAAGCCGCCCACCAGCAGGGCGATCACGGCGAACACCAACATGAAGGTGTTGAAGAAGGAGAAACCCTTGCGGAAGGCGTCCTGGTTCTCCTTGGTGACGGCCGCACCCGTCACGGCTTCCACGCCCTCGGCCAGCACGGGCTGAATGCGCTCGACGACCTCGCCCTGTGAGACGCCCTTGTCGGCGACGACGGAGATCGTGTCGAACTTCCCGGGCTCGGCCACCAGTCGCTGGGCGACGCCCACCGGGAACAGCACGATGCTGGCCCCGGCGACCGAGTCGGCATTGCCGAGCTTGACGATCCCACTGATTCTCACCGTCTGGGGGCCGCCCTTCACGAGCACCTGCGCGGTGTCGCCCACCTGGTACCCGGTCTTGTCGGCGCTGTTCTTGTCGATGACGACTTCGTCGTCGGCCTGGGGCCCCTGCCCGGCGACCAGCGTCCAGTTGTTCAGTTGCTCGGCGCGCGGCCAGTCGCCGCCCAACACCGGAGGCCCCGCCTGGGGGTTGCCGACGGTCTCGCCTTCCTTGTCCACCAGCTGGGCGTAGCCGAGCACGCCCCCTTCGGCCACGGCGACGCCGGGCACGGCGGCGACGGTCGGGACCAGCGATTCGTCGACGCGGCCCCGGAGGTCACCGAAGCCGTTGGGGTCGGAGAAGGCGGCCTTCTCCCGAACCACGGCGTCGGTGCCCTCGAAGATATTGGTGAACAGGCTGTCGAACGTCTTCTGGATGGTGTCGCCCAGCACGAGCGTGCCCGCCATGAACGCCACGGCCAGCATGACGGCCAGGCCGGTGGTGAGCAGCCGCAGCTTGTGGGCGGCCAGGTTGCGATACGCGGTGCGCAGCATGGGTCACTCTCCGAACCGCTTCATCCGGTCGAGCACCCGTTGGGGAGTGGGGTCGTGCATCTCATCCACCGTCCGGCCGTCGGCCAGGAACACGATGCGGTCGGCGTAGCTGGCCGCCGCCGGGTCATGGGTCACCATCACGATGGTCTGGCCGAGGTCTTTCACCGCGCGCCGCATGAACTCGAGGATCTCGACCCCGGCACGGGAGTCGAGGTTGCCGGTGGGCTCGTCGGCGAAGATGATCTGGGGCCGGCTGGCCAACGCCCTTGCCACGGCCACGCGCTGCTGCTGGCCGCCCGAGAGCTCGCTCGGGCGGTGCTTGAGGCGGTCCGCCAGCCCCACCGTGGCGATCACGCTGTCGATCCAGCGCCGGTCGCCCTTGCGCTTGGCCAGGGCCAGGGGCAGGGTGATGTTCTCGTAGGCGCTGAGCGTCGGCACCAGGTTGAAGGCCTGGAACACGAAGCCGATGCGATCGCGCCGCAAGTTGGTGAGGTGTCGGTCGTCGAGGGTGCTCAGGTCCACGTCACCGATGAACGCCTGGCCCGACGTCAAGGTGTCGAGCCCGGCGATGCAGTGCAACAGCGTCGACTTGCCCGACCCGGAAGGACCCATGATGGCCGAGAAGCGGGCCGTCTCGAAGGCGACGGTGACGCCGTCGAGGGCCCGCACCTCGGTCTGTCCTCTGCCGTAGATCTTGGTCGCGTCGACGGTATGGGCGGCGACCGCGGCCACGGGAGGTGCCTCGACGGTTCCTGTCGTCTGGCTCATACGGAGCCTCCCCAGGGTTGGGAATCGTCGACATCAAGTGTGCGACAAGAGCGGGCTCGGGCCAGGGCCGAACGTCCTGCCGTGCCCGGCCGTCCCGGTCCGCTACCGCGCGGCCGCCGTCGGCCGGGTCAGGGATCGAGGTTCACGCCGAAGCCGTCGTGGAGCTCCTGGCGGAGCTGGCGCCGCGGGTACAGGCCCACCGCCTGCCCGAGCTCGTCCATCAGTCCGATGTGCCGGCCGCGGACGAAGTCGAAGTCGTAGGTGACGCAGCCTCCGGGAAACACGTCGAACATCTGCCCCCGGTAGCGCGGCGCGATGGAGTCGAGGCGCACGTAGGTGCGCACCCCCTCATCACGAGGGGGGACGGGGGTGGCCGACGCGACATCGCACGACGCAGTGAGCCTGACCTCACTGGGGTGATCGGCACGGTCCGAGTCGAGCACGAAGCGTGTGCCGCGGTCACTGACGGCGAGCGAGTCGAACCGCCAGCCCGCCGGCAGCGTGGCCACGCAGGGCACGTAGGAGGCGGCGGGCACGGACTGCGCCACGATGGCGAGGCGCTGGTCGCCACGGCACCGGGGCATCTCGGCAGCTTCTCCCCCGCACCCGCTCGCGCCGGCCAGGAGCACCAGCGCGAGGCCGACGCCGACGCGCGCCTTCACAGCAGGCCGGCCAGCCGGAGGTTCTCGACCGCCAGTGCCACCGCCACCACCACCCCGGCCACGACGGCCAGGGTGACCCCGAGCCGCCGCACCGTCCACCGCTGGATCGACACTGGTGGGCGCTGCGGGGCCAGGGCGCAGAACTCGGCGAGGGCGCCGGGGGCGTGGCGTTTCAGCATTCCCCGCAGCTGAGCCGGGATCGTGACGCTGCGGCTGGCGGCGAACGCCTCGGCGATCTCCTCGGGAGTGAACACCAGCAGGGCCCGCTCGTACACCTGCCGGGCCGGCGCGCACAGCGCCAGGGTCAGCATCATGTTGGCCAGGTCCACCGCCTGGCGCCATGGGGTGGGGCGCACTTCCCCGAAAGCGACGTCGATCAACAGGACGCGGCCGTCGCGCACGAGGATGTTCGCCGGCTTCACGTCACGGTGGGCCAGGCCGGCGGTCCACAGGCGCCGCACGACGTGCAAGGCGTCGTCCATCAGCGCTTCGTCGACCCCGGCCTCGGTGATATGGACCGCACCGGCCAGGAACTCGGTCACGATGAGGTACTCGCGTTCAGGCGTGATCTCCACCACGCCCACCACCTCGGCGGTGGGCACGCCGGCGTCGCGCATGACGCGGAGCATGTGATCTTCGTACTGCACCAGCCGGCGCACGGAGTTGAACGGCCGCTCGTCCTCGAGCCGCCCGTACAGCACCGTCCGGGCCAGCTTGTACCACCGGTCCGACCACAAATGCGTGGCGGCGTAGAGCTTGCCGAACAGCAGGCCGGGAGGTCCCTCGACGGTCAGGCGCAGAGGGGTGGAGCCGGCCGACCCGCTGAGGCCGAAGGGCTGGACGTCGATGACCGTGACGCCCAGCTGGCTGTCCACTCCCGCGCGGATGGCCTGGCCGCGTGCGCCCCCGACGTCGAGGTGCGCCCGTACGCCTCGCCGGTACGTCACGGGGAAGGCCTCCTCGGGGGTGAGGATGCGCAGGGCCACCACGGGGAAGGCGACGGCGACGACGACGGCGGCGGCGGCGTCGGTGGGGTGGTCCACCGCCTCGTAACACCGGGCGAGGACGAGGGCGCCGACCGCCACCCCAGCGAGCACCACCGCCCGGCCCCGCCAGCGCCCCGCGGGCACCAGCACGAGCACCGCCGCCGCGGCTGCCAACGTGAAATTGGCGACCGGCCGTGAGGGGTGGGCGTGCCCGTGCCATGGCCCGAGGATCTCGATGCCCGCCGGACGCATCCGAGCGAGCGAGCGGGAGACCTCGGCGTCGAGGACGGGAACGACGAGCACGACGGCCAGCACCACGCACAGGTGCTGGAACCTCCGGGTGGCGACGAGCAACCCGATGGTCGTCCAGGCCAGGACCCGGAACACGGTGGCAGACCCGAGCAGGACGGCCACGTCGGCCACGTCGGTGAGGGCGTCGGTACGCCCTCGGGCCAGGAGGCGCAGGACGGCCAGGTCGATCGCGGTCACCGCCCGCATACCAGGGGTGGTCGCCAGCGCGACCCACAATCCGAACACCAGAACCGTCGCGGCCGCCCACGCGCCGATGGCCCCGCTGATGTGGCGCGGAAGGGGCGGGGGTTCCCCCGAGGGTCGTCGCCGTGCCGCCGCTTCGCCCGGCGCGACGGGCACCCGGGTCCTCACCAGCCCACGCCCCTGCTCACGCCGCGGCGATGATACGAGGGTGCCGAACGGGACCCGCGGGCGAGGAGGACGGTCGGGCCCCGCCGCCCATGCCGCCGTGCTCGCACTCGCGCTGGCCATCGCGCTCGTCGCGGGCTGCAGCCGCACCGAGCGCGCCGCTCCTGCTCCGCCGGTGGCCGACTTCGCCATAGCGTCGTTCAACTTCCCCGAGAGCGAGGTGCTGGCCGAGATCTACGCCCAGGGCCTGGAGCAGGCGGGCGTGTCGGTGCGGCGCGACATCGACCTTGGCCCCCGTGAGCTCGTGCTGCCCGCCCTCGAGCAGGGGCTGGTGGACATGGTGCCCGAGTACCTGGGGTCGGCGCTGGACGCCACGGCCCCGCCCGGCGGGTCCGTGCGCGCCGACCGCGCCGACCCGGCGGGCGCCCGGGTCGAGCTCGCCAAGGTCCTTGCCCCGTACGGGCTGGAAGTGCTGTCCCCCGCCCCGGCCGCCAACCAGAACGCGCTGGCGGTCACTGCCGCCACCGCTGAGCGGCTGGGGCTGCGCGCCACCAGCGACCTCGGCCCCGTGGCCGCCATGCTCACGATCGGTGGGCCGCCGGAATGCCCGAGCCGGCCGCGCTGCCTGGTCGGGCTGGACGACGTCTACGGCCTGCGCTTTGGCCCGTTCATCCCGCTGGCCCAGGGGCGTCTCGTCATCCGCGCCCTCGAAGAAGGAGTCATCGACGTGGGTGTGGTGTTCACGACCGACGCCGCTCTTGTCTCCGGCGACCTCGTGGTCCTCGCCGACGACCGCCATCTGCAGCCCGCCGACAACGTCGTCCCCGTCGTGCGCCAGGCGGTGGTGGCGGGCGAGGCGCGACCGATCGTGGCCCTGCTCGACGCCGTTTCCGCTCGGCTGACCACCACCGACCTGCAGTTCCTCAACTGGCGGGTGACCGTCGCGGGCGCCGATCCCGCCCGTGAAGCTCGGGGGTGGCTGATCCGCCGCTCCCTCATCCCCCGCTGACCGGCGCATCGCCCCACGCCGCCCGGGCGGCCGCCTCCAGCCGGGCCATCGTGGTGTCCACGTCGACCCCTCCGAAGACGAAGTCGTGCAGCAGGCCCCACAGACCGGCGCCAGTGGTGCCGCCGAAGGCGGCCGGTTGCAGGTCGGAGAGATCGAACCGGAAGCGGTCCCCGGCCTCGATCACGGCCCGCCCGACCCGCCGGGTCGTCTCGTCCGGGTACGCCGACAGGTCCAGGTCCTCGTTCGGGGTAATGAACCCCCCCAGCCGGGCCCAGATCTCGGCCGCCTCGACGCTGCCGAGATACCGCACCAGCCGCTGCCCGGCCTCGCTGGGACGCATGAGCACGGCGACGTCCCCACCCCCGACGACGAAACGCTCACCGGAGGTGCTCTCGGGGAACGCGAAGACGTCCACGTCCACCCCGAGCTCCACGGGGGTGGGGGCGGCGATCACCCCCGGGACGAAGTCTCCCTCGACCACCATGGCCGCCGCCGGAGTGGTCGAGAAGACAGCGGCGACGGCGGCGGGGAAGCTGGTGTCCGCGCCCGTCGTCCACGCCACGTTGCCGGGCGCAAGCAGCCGGGCCATGGCCGTGAGCGTGGCTCGTACCGTGGGATCGGTCCACGGCAGGCGCCGCTCAGCCAACGCGTCGTACCGGTCGGGCCCCGCCATGCGCAGGTAGAGGTTCTCGAACCAGTCCGTGAGGGTCCACGCGTCGGAGGGCAGGGTGGGTACGGCGAAGGCGGGTGTGCCCGCGGCCGACAGCTTCCCGGCGACGGCGGCGAACCGGTCCAGGGCCGCAGGGGGCACGACGCCGGCGGCCTCGAACGCCCCGAGGCTGTACCACACCAGACTCTTGTTGGCGGCCTTGAACCAGACGCCGTAGAGCCGGCCGTCGACACTGCCCAGCCGCTGCCACACCGTGGCGTAGTGCGCCCGGACGTCGCCAGCGACGTCGTCGGCGAGAGGCACGATCGCGCCCTCGGCGGCGTAGCGGGACAAGAGCCCCGGTTGGGGGAGCATGGCCACGTCGGGTGGATCGCCGGCGCCGAGGCGATCGTCGATCACGGCGCCGATGTCCTGGCCCGCCGTCGAGGTGAACTCCACCGCCAAACCGGTCTCGGTCGTGAAGCCGGCCAGCACCTGCTCGAACGCCGCCGCCTCGGGGCCCTGCCACACGGCCACCACGTGCAGGGTCGTGCCGGCCAGGTCGGCGCCCTTCCCTTCGCCGCTCGAACACGCCGCCAGGCCGGCGGCGAGTACCAGGGCGGCGAGGCGGCGCGTCAGCGGCGACGCACCCCACGTCGGCCTGCTTCCCGCCGCCATTGGTAGTCAGGGTAGGAGGGTCACGCCGCCCGGAGGCGCCGCCGGTCGCCGTGTGGACTCGTGGTCGGGTCCTGCGTCCAGAAGTCGACCCGCCTGGCTCGCGGCTACCGTCGGGGCACCGACCGAAGGAGCACGTCATGGGCGTCCGCCTGGCTCTGCGCTACGACATGCGAGCGCCGTCCTTCGGCGCGGCGCCCGAGGTCTTGTACCCCGCAGCCGTCGACCAGTGCGCCATGGCCGACGCCGCCGGCTTCGACACCGTGTTCCTGGCCGAGCACCACGCCGCCGAGGACGGCTACTGCCCCTCCCCCATCACCCTGGCGGCGGCCATGATGGCCCGCACCACCCGGATGCGGGTCCACTTCTCGGCCATCATCGCCGTGCTGCACAACCCCATCCAGCTGGCCGAGGACCTGGCCGTGCTCGACCTCATCAGCGGCGGGCGGGTGGAGATGACCCTGGGCATCGGCTACCGGCTGCACGAGTACGCCATCTTCGGCGTCGAGAAGTCGCGGCGAGTGAAGATTCTGGAGTCGCTCATCACGGTGATGGAGCAGGCCTGGACCGGTGAGCCGTTCGAGTTCCAGGGCCAGACCGTGCGCATCCTTCCTCGCCCTGTACAACGGCCGCGCCCGCCCATCTACATCGGTGGCTCGACCGAGGCGTCGGCGGTGCGCGCCGCCCGCTACGGCGACGACTTCATGCCCGCCACCGCCTCGCTCTACGACCGCTACAACGAGGAGCTCGAGCGCCTGGGGAAGCCGCCGCGGCCCCGTCCTCGTCCCAAGGGCCCGCTGTTCCTGTTCGTGACCGACGATCCCGAACGGGACTGGCCCGTCGTCGCCCCCCACGTCATCTACACGTCGAACTCCAACGCCGAGTGGGCCAAGGAGCGCGGCGTGGGCGCCACGCCCTACCCGCCGCTGCGCGACGTCGACGACCTGAAGGCGAGCCCGCAGTTCGCCGTTGTCCCACCTGAGGACTGCGTCGAGCTCATCGCCAAGATCGGGCCCGAGGCCGACATCACCCTGCATCCCCTCATGGGCGGGCTGGCGCCCGAGCACGGCACGGCCAACGTCGAGCGGTTCATCACCGACGTGCTGCCCGAGCTCGAGCGGCGGGGGCTGTGGGAGGATCCGTTCGGGAAGGAGGCGGGGCCATGACCATCGCCATCGTCGGCGTGGGCGAGACGGACTACGCCTGGAAGGACCACCGCTCGCCCGGCGCGCTGGCGGTGGACGCGGTACGGCGAGCCCTGGACGATGCCGGGCTCACCGGCGCGGATGTCGACGGGATCGTCACCGAGTCCTACACGTTGGCCACCAAGGCGCCACCGGATTTCGTCGCCGCCCACATCGGCATGGGCGACCGGCGGTTCAGCGCCCACGCCGGCATCGCCGGGTCGGGCACGGTGGGGGTGCCGGCGCTGGCCCGTATGGCCATCGAGTCCGGCGAGGCGTCGGTCGTCGTCAGCTATTTCGCCATCAACCTCAGCGAACGGGGCGCGGGCGGCGCCTACGCCATCCACGCCGGCGACCGGGCCAAGGCCGCCTTCGAGATGCCGATGGGCTACTACGGTCAGGCGGTCTATTTCGCCGCCGCCGCCGCCCGCTACCGCCACCTCTACGGGCTCGAACCCGAACAGCTCGGGGCGATCGCGGTGGCGGCCCGGCAGCACGCGCGGCAGACGCCCAACGCCTTGCGGCGCGAGCCGTTGACGATCGACGACTACCTGGCCAACCCGGTGGTGTCGGACCCGTTGCGCAAGCTCGACTGCTGCCTGGTGAACGACGGCGGGGCGGCGTTCGTGATGACCAGCCTGGAACGGGCGCGCGACCTGCGCCATCCGCCGGCGGTGGTGGCCGGCGTCGGGTTCGGCTCCAAGCCTGTTCCCCAGTCGGGGTACTTCAGCCAGGCCGCCGATCTGCTCACGACCGCGGCCGCCATCTCCGGGCCCCGGGCCTACCGCCAGGCCGGGCTCGGTCCCGCCGACGTCGACCTCGCCCAGATCTACGACTGCT
>JBIOZN010000476.1:0-10236 GCA_044871175.1 Acidimicrobiales bacterium
GCGGTCCCGGGCAGCGGCCCACCACCGCGCCGGCCGGGCGCGGCCCCCGCCCCGGCGGGCCCGCCAGTCCCGGCGGCTTCGGGCGCACCGGCGGCCCCCGCCCCGGCGGCCCCGGCGGCGGCTTCAGCCGCCCCGGCGGCGGGCCCGGCGGCCCTCGTCCGGGTGGCGGTCCGGGCGGCGGTCCCGGCACCGGGTTCAACCGCGGTCCCGGCGGCGGTCCGGGCGGCCGCCAACCGGGTGGGCGCCGACCTCCCAAGCGCAGGGGTCGTCGTCGCCGCAACATGGAAGAGCTGCAGCCGCAGCAGATGACCACCTACTCACCTACGGACGCGCCCGTTCCCGAGGGCACGATCGTGGTCGAGCGGGGGTCCACCGCCCAGGACTTCGCTCCCAAGATCAACCGCACTGCCGCCGACGTCGTCCGCTTCCTGCTCACCAACGGCGAGATGGTGACGGCCACCATGAGCCTCACGGACGAGCAGATCGAACTGTTCGCCCTCGAGCTTGGCGCCGACGTGCTGCTGGTGGATCCCGGCCAGCAGCAAGAGCTCGAGCTGCAGGCCCTGTTCAACGACGCCGACGACGACGACGCCGAGCTGCAAGAGAACCGGCCGCCCGTCGTCACCATCATGGGTCATGTCGACCACGGCAAGACACTGCTGCTCGACCGCATCCGCTCCACCAACGTGGTGGCGGGTGAAGCCGGCGGGATCACCCAGCACATCGGCGCCTACCAGGTGGTGTACGAGGGCCGCCCCATCACCTTCATCGACACCCCCGGCCACGAGGCGTTCACCAAGATGCGCGCCCGGGGCGCCAACGTCACCGACATCGTCGTGCTGGTGGTCGCCGCCGACGACGGGGTCATGCCCCAGACGGTGGAGGCCATCAACCACGCCAAGGCGGCCGAGGTCCCCATCGTCGTGGCCATCAACAAGATCGACCGCGAGAACGCCGATCCCCAGCGCGTGCTCCAGCAGCTGGCCGAGCACGAGCTCGTCCCCGAGGCCTGGGGCGGCGACACCATCGTGGTGGAGATGTCGGCGCTGCAGAACCTGGGCATCGACGACCTGCTCGAGCAGCTGCTGGTGGTGGCCGAGCTGGAAGAGCTCACCGCCAACCCGCACGGGCGGGCCAAGGGCACCGTGCTCGAGGCCAACCTCGACGTGGGGCGCGGCCCGGTGGCCTCCGTCCTCGTCGACAAGGGCACCCTCGAGGTGGGCGACCCGATCGTGGCCGGCGCGGCCTGGGGCTCGGTGCGGGCCCTGCTCGACGACACGGGCCAGCAGGTGAAGTCAGCCGGTCCCTCGACGCCGGTGCAGGTGCTCGGTCTGTCCTCGGTGCCCGGCGCCGGTGACGAGTTCCGGGTGGCGCCCGACCTGAAGACGGCCAAGACGGTGGCCGAAGCCCGCGAGCAGACCCAGCGCCTGCGGGCCCAGCGCGGCGACGCCCGGGTGCAGCGGGGCGTGCGGCTCGAGGACATCTTCGACCAGATCCAAAAGGGCGAGGCGGCCACCCTCAACCTCATCCTCAAGGCTGACGTTCAGGGTTCGCTCGAGGCGCTCACCGAGGCCCTGCGCCGGCTCGAGCGTGACGACGTGAAGCTGGCGTTCGTCCACCGGGCCGTGGGCGGCATCTCCGAGAACGACATCACGCTGGCCGCCACCACCAACGCCACCATCATCGGCTTCAACGTACGGCCCGACCGCAAGGCGCGTGAGCTGGCCGAGGCCGAGGGCGTCGAGATCCGCACGTACGAGATCATCTACCAGGTGCTCGAGGACATCGAGAAGGCCATGGTGGGCCTGCTCGCCCCCGAGTACGAAGAGGTGGTCACCGGCGACGCCGAGGTGCGGGAGATCTTCGCGGTGCCCCGGGTGGGCAGGGTGGCGGGCTGCTACGTCACTCACGGCACCATCACCCGTGGCGCCAAGGTCCGTTTCCTGCGCGACGGGACCATCATCTGGAAGGGCACCATCTCCTCGCTGCGGCGCTTCAAGGAGGACGTTCGTGAGGTCCGGGAGGGCTTCGAGTGCGGCATCGGCCTGTCCGACTTCCAGGACCTGAAGCAGGGCGACGTCATCGAGACCTTCGAGGAGCGGGAGATCCCCCGCACCTAGCTGGCCTCGAACAGCAGATGCACCGTGGAGGTGCAGATTCCTGATTTGCAGCGCCACCGGGTGACGGTCGCCGCGGCCGCTCCCGTTGAGCTGCACCCGCTCGTTACTCGCTTCCGGCGCGCATCAGCACGTTCTGGAAGTCGAGCCAGCCGAGGGCTTCGGCTTCCAGCACCTTGCGGCAGCGCTCGCTGACGAACAGCCACACCCGGTTGGCGACCCGGAAGAAGTCGAGGTCGAACGGCTCTCCCACACCCACCGAGGGCGCGTCGGCGGCCCACAGGTCGCCCAGGGCCTCGGCCACCGCGGGATCGTGGGGTGCCTGCACGAGGAAGGATTCGGGGTCGGGCACGGGCGCCGCCAGGCGGCGCTGGTCGTAGGGCACGGGCGCCCAGGCGAGGCGGGCGATGTGGTGCTTCACCACCGGCAGCCAGGTGAAACCCTGGAGACCGGCGTCGTCCACGGCGGCCCGCACGGCTGACGTCACCACCAGCAGGCCCACGCTGGGCAGCGTGACCGGCGGGAGGAACGGGCCGGGCCGTTCGAGCAGGATGGCGCCGCCCGGCGTGCGGTGGACCAGGCCGGTGACCAGGCGCCGCAGCTGGCGGCCGCCGGGCGGGTCGACCTGGCGCACCATGAACACCGGTCCGGGGGGCACACGCCCACGCTAGGACGCCGCGCCGGCCGGGAAGTCGACGGCGGTAGGTTGCCCGCGCCCATGTTCGTGCTCGTACTCGAGATGGACCTGCACATCGTCGAGTCCCGCTCGCTCAAGGCCAAGCGCCAGGTCGTCAAGTCCATCGTCGAGTCGGCCCGCCGGCGCTTCGCCGTAGCCGCCGCCGAGGTCGACCACCAGGACACCTGGCAGCGCGCCGGGCTGGGCTTTGCCGTCGTGAGCGGCCAGGCCCGCCACGCCCAGGAGGTCATGGACGAAGTTGAGCGGCACGTGTGGTCGTATCCCGAGGTGCAGGTGTTGAGGACCGAACGGAGGTGGTTGGAGTGAGCCGACCCCGACGGGGGCGACGGCCGGCGCCGCCGGGTGCCGTCCCGCGCACCGCCCGGATGTCCGAGCTGCTGCGGGAGGTCGTGGCCGAGGAGCTGACCCGCATCGACGACGAACGCCTCGAGCTGGTCACCGTCACCGCCATCGACGTCGACGCCGAGCTGAACCGGGCCATCGTGTACTTCGACAGCCTGCAGGGCGCCGAGGGTGACGAGGCCGTGCGCCACGCGCTGGGCGACCATCGGGTCCGCCTCCAGGCCGCCATCGGGCGCCAGGTGCGGGCCCGCAAGACGCCGGTGCTCGACTTCCGCCCCGACGAGGTGATCCGCTCGGCCGAGCGCATCGACGAGATCCTCCGGCGCGACCCGCCCCGGCCCGACCAGGCCGACGAGGCCGAGTAGGGCGCTGTGGCCCGGCGCCGCCCGCCCGTGGTGCACGGCCTCGCCGTCGTCGACAAGCCGCCGGGGTGCACCAGCCACGACGTCGTGGACACGGCGCGCCGGCGCCTGGGGGAGCGGCGCGTGGGCCATGCGGGCACGCTCGACCCCGATGCCACCGGCGTGCTCCTGCTGGGCGTGGGTGCCGTGACGCGGCTGTTGCGCTTCCTCACGGCCCTGGGCAAGGCGTACACGGCCGAGGTCGTGCTGGGCACCGAGACCACCACGCTCGATGCGTCGGGCACGGTGACGGCCACCCACGCCATGGACGGCGTCGACGGGGCGGCAGTGCGGGCGGCGGCGGCCCGGCTCACCGGGGCGATCGAGCAGGTGCCGCCCATGGTGTCGGCCGTGCAGGTTGGTGGGCGCCGGCTGCACGAGCTCGCCCGGGAGGGGATCGAGGTCGAGCGCGCCGCTCGCCCGGTCACCGTGCACCGCTTCGACGTCGAGGCCACCCCGGATCCGCTCGTGTACCGCGCGACCGTCGAGTGTTCGTCGGGGACCTACGTGCGCAGCCTGGCCGCCGACCTCGGGCGCCTCCTCGGCGGGGGTGCCCACCTGCGGGCGCTGCGCCGGACGCGGGTCGGCTCGTTCACGCTGGCCGAGGCGGTGGCGCCCGACCGGCTCACCGCTGAAGCCCTGCTGGCCCCGGCGGCGGCGGTGCGCGACCTGGCGACCATCGTCGTCGCACCGGCCGACACCGCCGCCGTCGCCCACGGCCGCTTCCTGGCCGCCCCCCCGGGCGAGGGCCCCTGGGCCGTGCTCGACGCCGCCGGCACGCTCCTCGCCGTGTACGAGCGCCACCGCAGCGACCAGGCCAAGCCCGCCGTCGTCCTCCCGGCCGCCCTCTGACCGCTCGGCGCGATCGCCGCCAAATATGGCGGATTCCGCGCCGAGAGCCGGCGGTACAATGCCCAGAACGGCGATGACGGGGCCATCACCCCCGAGCCTCGGGAAGAACGGGCGGCTCCACGGCCGCCTCACTAGAACCCGACGGGTCCGGCCCGTGAGCGCCGGGGAAGCGAGGGGTCGCTCCGCCACGGCGGGCGGCAAGCGGGGTGGTACCGCGGGACCCACACACATGGGTCTCGTCCCTGCGGCACACCAACGAGCCCAGGAGCCACCGATGGCCTACCCCGACGTCTCCCGCAGCCCCGACTTCCCCGAGCTGGAAGAGCGGATCCTCGCGTTCTGGGACGCCGACGGCACCTTCCGCGCCTCGGTCGAGCGCAACCCGGCGGGCGAGGGCGGGGCCAACGAGTACGTCTTCTACGACGGGCCCCCGTTCGCCAACGGCCTCCCCCACTACGGCCACATCCTCACCGGGTTCGTGAAGGACGCGGTACCCCGCTATCGCACCATGCGGGGCCGACGGGTCGAGCGCCGGTTCGGCTGGGACTGCCACGGCCTGCCCGCCGAGGTGGAGACCGAGCAGCAGCTCGGCATCACCGGCAAGCCCGAGATCGTCGCCCTCGGGGTGGCCGCGTTCAACGAGGCCTGCCGCACGTCGGTGCTGCGCTACACCGACGAGTGGGAGCGCTACGTGCGCCGCCAGGCCCGCTGGGTCGACTTCGAGAACGACTACAAGACCCTCGACCTGTCCTACATGGAGAGTGTCATGTGGGCGTTCAAGTCCCTGTGGGACAAGGGCCTCATCTACGAGGGCTTCCGTGTGCTGGCGTACTGCTGGCGCTGCGAGACCCCGCTGTCCAACACCGAGACCCGGATGGACGACGTGTACCGGGACCGCCAGGACCCCGCCCTCACGGTGTGGTTCCGGCTCGACACGGGTGACCGCCTGCTGGCCTGGACCACCACACCGTGGACGCTGCCGTCCAACCTGGCCGTGGCCGTCAACCCCGCCGAGACCTACGTGGTGGTCGGGCACGAGGGCGAGCGCTACGTCCTGGCCGAGGCCCGGCTGGGGGCCTACGCCCGCGAGCTGGGCGACGACCCCGAGATCCTCGCGCGCCTGGCCGGCACCGATCTCGTCGGGCGGCGCTACGAGCCGATGTTTCCCTACCTGGCCGACACGCCCAACGCGTTCGTCGTGCTGGGGGGCGACTTCGTCACCACCGACGAGGGCACCGGCGCCGTGCACATGGCCCCCGCCTACGGCGAGGACGACCAGAATGCCTGCACCGCGGTCGGCATCCCCACGGTCGTCACCGTCGACGACCATGCCCGCTTCACCGCGCTCGTGCCCGACTACGCCGGCGAGCACGTGTTCGAGGCCAATCGCCCGATCACGCAGCGCCTCAAGGCCGAGGGGAAGGTGCTGCGCCACGAGACCTACGAGCACCCCTACCCGCACTGCTGGCGGTGCGGGAACCCGCTCGTCTACAAGGCGGTGTCGAGCTGGTTCGTGGAGGTGACGAAGTTCCGCGAGCGCATGGTGGAGCTCAACCAGGAGATCATCTGGGTGCCGGCGCACGTCCGTGACGGCAGCTTCGGCAAGTGGCTGGAGGGCGCCCGGGACTGGTCGATCAGCCGCAACCGGTTCTGGGGATCACCCATCCCGGTGTGGAAGAGCGACGACCCGACCTACCCCCGAGTCGACGTCTACGGCAGCCTCGACGAGCTCGAACGGGACTTCGGCGTGCGCCCCACCGACCTGCACCGGCCCATGGTGGACGAGCTCATCCGCCCCAACCCCGACGACCCCACGGGCCGCTCCACCATGCGCCGGGTGCCCGAGGTGCTCGACTGCTGGTTCGAGTCGGGCTCCATGCCTTTCGCCCAGGTGCACTACCCGTTCGACAACCACGACTGGTTCGAGCACCACTACCCGGGCGACTTCATCGTCGAGTACATCGGCCAGACCCGCGGCTGGTTCTACACGTTGCACGTGCTGGCCACCGCCCTGTTCGACCGGCCCTCGTTCCGCACCTGCCTCACCCACGGCGTCGTGCTGGGCGACGACGGCCAGAAGATGTCCAAGAGCCTGCGCAACTACCCCGACCCGTGGGCCATGTTCGACGCCTACGGGGCCGACGCCATGCGCTGGTACCTGCTGTCGTCGGCGCTGGTGCGGGGCGGCGATGCCATGGTCACGGAGGCGGGGCTGCGCGACGCCGTGCGCCAGGCGCTGAACCCGCTCTGGAACGCCTGGCACTTCTTCACGCTCTACGCCAACGCCGCCGGGGTGAGGGGCCGGTTCCGCACCGACCAGACCGGCGTCCTCGACCGCTACCTGCTGGCCAAGCTCCACGACCTCGTCACCGACACCACTGCGGCCATGGACGCCCAGGACCTGTTCGGCGCGTGCGCCACCATCCGGTCGTTCCTCGACACTCTCACCAACTGGTACATCCGCCGCAGCCGCGACCGCTTCTGGGACGAGGACCCCGACGCCTTCGACACCCTGGCCACGGCCCTGCACGTGCTCACCCGGGTGGCGGCGCCCCTGCTGCCCCTCGTCGGTGAGGAGGTGTACCGCGGGCTCACGGGCGAGCGCAGCGTCCACCTGGCCGAATGGCCCGATGCCGCCGCCCTGCCCGCCGACCCTGAGCTGGTGGCCACCATGGACCTCGCTCGCGACGTGTGCTCGGCCGGCGCCAGCATCCGCAAGGGCGGCGGCCTGCGCACCCGGCTGCCCCTCAGCCGCCTGGTGGTCGCCACCCCCGACGCCCACCGGCTGGCGCCGTTCGCCGACCTCATCGCCGACGAGGTCAACGTGAAGGACGTCGAGCTCAGCGACGACGTGGCCGCCCACGGCGCCGAGCGCCTGGCCCTGGTGCCGGCCGTGCTCGGGCCCCGGGTGGGCGCCGAGGTGCAGCAGCTCATCCGGGCGGTGAAGGCGGGGGAGTGGGAGCGCCGGGGCGACGAGGTGGTGGTCGCCGGGCGCCCACTGGCCCCCGACGAGTACACGCTCCAGCTCGTCACCCGTGACGCCGGGGCGGCGACGGCGTTGCCGGGGGGCACCGGGCTGGTGGTGCTCGACACCACGGTGACGCCCGACCTGGAGGCCGAGGGCCTGGCGCGCGACGTCATCCGCGCCGTCAACCAGCTGCGGCGCGAGGCCGGCCTCCACGTGAGCGACCGCATCGCGTTGGCGGTCGACGGCGACGACGCCGTGCTGGCCGCCCTGCGCGCCCACCGGGGTGAGCTGGCGGCCGAGACCCTGGCCGTCGAGGTTGCCCTCGGCACCGACCCGGGTGCCGGGGAGGGCTGGCACCACCAGGGGGTCACGGCGGGCGACGGCGCTCCGGTGACGCTGGCCCTGCGGCCGGTCGCCGGTGGTCCGGCGGGCGAGGCCGGCCGGTAGCGTCCCCGCCGTGCAGGTCATCACCGACACCCGTGAGCGGCCGTTCCCCGGCGGCAGCGTCGTCACCATCGGCGCCTACGACGGGGTCCACCTCGGCCACCAGGCGGTGATCGCCGAGGTCCGCCGGCGCGCCGCCGAGGCCGGCCTGCACTCGGTGGTGGTCACCTTCGACCAGCACCCGGCCGCCATCGTGCGGCCCGAGTCGGCTCCCAAGCTGCTCACCGACCTCGACCAGAAGCTCGAGCTGCTGGCCGTCACGGGTGTCGACGGCACCGTCGTCGTGCACTTCGACGGCGAGCGGGCTCGCGAGTCGCCCGAGGCGTTCGTCGACGAGGTGCTGGTGCGGTGCACGGCCGCCCGCGCCGTCGTCGTCGGTGAGGACTTCCATTTCGGCTACCACCGGCGGGGCAACGTCGCCCTGCTGCGGGCGATGGGCGCCGAGGGCGGGTTCGACGTCGAACCGATCGGCCTGGTCCCACGCCAGGACGGCGTGGACGAGCCCGTGTCCTCCACCGCCATCCGCCGGGCGCTGGCCGGGGGCGAGGTCGACGTGGCCGCCCGCCTGCTCGGCCGGCCCCATGAGGTGCGGGGCAAGGTGGTGCGGGGCGACCAGCGGGGCCGGCGCATCGGGTTCCCCACCGCCAACGTCGAGGTCCCCAACTTCGTGGCCCTGCCCGCCGACGGCGTGTACGCCGGCTGGTACGTGGACACCGGCGGCGACGTGCACCCGTGCGCCATCAACCTCGGCCGGCGGCCCACGTTCTACGAGCACGCCGACCACTCCCTGCTCGAAGCCCACCTGCTCGACTACGAGGGCGACCTGTACGGCCAGCCGGCCACGGTGCGCTTCGCCGCCTTCTTGCGCAGCGAGCGCAAGTTCGAGGGCATCGACGCCCTCTGCGCCCAGTTGAAGCGCGACATCGAGGCCACCCGCGCCGCCCTGGGCGACCCCCGACCCGAAGGAGGACACGATGGCTGAAGGCCGGCAGTACGACATCACCAAGACCGACGACGAGTGGCGGGCCGAGCTGTCCCCCGAGCAGTACCACGTGCTGCGCCAGGCGGGCACGGAGCGGGCGTTCAGCGGCAAGTACTGGGACGTCCACGACGACGGCACGTACCGCTGCGCCGCCTGCCACGCGCCCCTGTTCTCGTCGGACACCAAGTTCGAGTCGGGCACCGGGTGGCCGAGCTTCACCGAGCCGATCGTGGCCGACGCCGTCGAGCTGCACGAGGACCGCAGCTACGGCATGGTGCGCACCGAGGTGCGCTGCCGGCGCTGTGGGTCGCACCTGGGGCACGTCTTCCCCGACGGCCCCGGCCCCACGGGTGCCCGCTACTGCATGAACTCGATGTCCCTCGACCTCGAACCCCGGCCCTGAAGCAGCGTTGGGTCACTTCCGCGTCGTATGTGCGCGAAAACTGACCCAACGCTCGGTCAGGGGAGGGGCGACGCGGGCGGGGACCAGCCGGTGCGGGCCGCCCAGGCCTCGGCGCGGGCGAGCGCGGGGGTGAACCAGGCGTCCTTGGCGTCGGCGTCCTTGGCGTCGGCGTCGGCCGGACGGCCGGGCGTCGACCCGGCGGCGGCCTCGAGCGCGCGTTTGTGGGATTCGTAGGCGGCCCGCTCATCGGGATGGGCGCGCAGCCAGTCCCGCACCAGCAGGGCGGCCCGCCACCCGGGTGACCCCACCGGGCGCACGTGGACGTGGGCCCCCCGGCCGGGGTCGGCGCTGGCGAAAGCGAGGTCGGCGCGGCCGTCGTCGATCAGGGGCACGAACCCCAACGCCCCCAACGCGCCCGGCAGCTTGTCGGCCGCGTCGCCGTCGCTGACGGCCAGCTGCAGGTCGATGACGTCCCGGCTGGCCAGCCCGGGGACGGCGGTCGAGCCGACGTGCTCCACCCCGGCGGCCGTGTCCCCGGCGGCCGCCGCCACCCGGGCGGCCAGGCGCTGGGCGGCCGCCGGCCAGGCTGGATCGGGGCCGGCCAGCTGGTAGCGGCGCCGCGGGCGGTACGTGCCCGTGCGCAGGTCGGCCTCGAACGGCACCAGGCGCTCCTCCCACAGCCGGTCCACCGCCGCCTCGACCTCGCCCGGCGGGCCGCTGTTGTCGAGCCACACGTCGGCCGCCGCCCGCCGGTCGGGCTCGCTGGCCTGGGCGGCGATACGGGCCCGGGCGTCGGCTTCGGCCAGTCCCCGCGAGCCCACCAGGCGCCGCACTCGCTCCTCGACCGGAGCGTCGACCACGACCACCAGCGGGAACAGGCGGCCCAGCCGGTTCTCGACCAGCAGGGGCACGTCCTGCACGACGATCCCGTCGGGGGGCGCGCCGGCCAGCAGCTCGGCCGTACGGGTGCCCACCAGCGGGTGGACGATGGCGTTGAGCCGGGCCAGCGCCTCCCGGTCGCCGAACACCC
>JBIOZN010000477.1:0-3383 GCA_044871175.1 Acidimicrobiales bacterium
GCGGTCGGCGATCGGCGGTCAGCGGATGCGGGAGGCTTCGTCGTCGGTGAGCTGGGCCAGCTCGGCGTCGAGGTCGGAGGGCGCCTCGATGTTGAACCGGGGCAGGATGCGGTCGAGCCACCGGGGCAGCCACCAGTTGCGGTCGCCCAGCAGCTCCATGGTGGCGGGCACCAGCAGCATCCGCACGATGGTGGCGTCGATGAGCACCGCCATCGACAGGCCCAGGCCGAACAGCTTCACGACCCGGTCGGACTCGCCCAGGAAGCTGCCGAAGACCAGCACCATGATGGCGGCCGCCGCCGTGATCACCCGGGCGGTGGCGGCCAGGCCGTCGACCACCGAGCGCCGGCTGTCGCCCGTGCGGTCCCACTCCTCCCGCACCCGGGAGAGCAGGAACACCTCGTAGTCCATGGACAGCCCGAACACGATGGCGAACAGCATCATGGGCACGAACGGCTCGATCGGTGCGCCCTCGATGTTGAGCAGGCTGGCGCCCCACCCCCACTGGAACACCGCCACCACGATCCCGTAGGCGGCCGTGATCGACAGCAGGTTCATCACCACCGCCTTGAGCGGCACCAGCAGCGAGCGGAACACCACCATCAAGAGCAGGAACGACAGGCCGAGCACGGCGGCGAAGAACCACGGCAACCGGGCCGACAGGTAGTCGGTGAAGTCGACGTTGATGGCCACGGTGCCGGCCACGGCCACGTCGAGCCCACTGCCGGCGGTGGCCGCCGGCAGTACGTCGTCGCGCAGCCGGTCGACCAGCGCCGTCGTCGCCTCGTCCTGGGGCGCGGTCGTCGGGATGACCCGATACATGGCCGCCGTCGGGGCGGCGGGGTCGTTGGTCGTCGGCCCCGCGACCTGGGCCACGCCCGGGTCGGCGGCCACGGCGTCGGCCACCGCCTGCAGGTCACCGGTGCTCGTGCCCGGGGGCACCTCCGTGGCCAGCACGAGGGGGCCGTTGAAGCCGGGCCCGAAGCCGGCGGCCAGCAGGTCGTAGGCCTTCCGGGTCGTGGTGTCGGCCGGGTAGTTGCCCTCGTCGGAGAACCCGAGCCGCAGGCCGAACACGGGCAGGGCCAGCACGCCCAGCACGGCGGCGCCTACCACCACGGCGGTCCACGGCCGGTGCTGGATGACCCGGCTCCACCGCCACGGGAGGGTCTGCTCCAGCGGCTTGGGCGGGCGGTCGAGCACCCGCCGGCGCAGCGGCGCCACCGCCAGGCTGGCCACCAGCACGACGACGGCGGCGGGCAGCGTCACCAGCACGAGCGCGGGGACGCCGAGGCCGCTGCCGATCAGCGCCACCGCCACCAGGCCGGCGACGATCAGCCCTCGCCAGCGGGTCACCTCCACCCGTTCCCCGGCGAAGCCGAGCAGGGCGGGCAGCAGGGTGAGTGAGGCCACCAGGGTCATGGCCACCACCACGGCCGCCCCGATGGCCAGGCCCGAAACGAAGCTCAGCTGCATGACGAGCATGCCCAAGAGCGAGATGACGACGGTGGTGCCGGCGAACAGCACCGCCCGCCCGGCGGTGGCCATGGCGATCACCGTCGCCGCCTCCACGTCGTGGCCGCGGTGCAGGTTCTCCCGGTAGCGGGTGGTGATCAGGAGGGCGTAGTCGATGCCCACGCCCAGGCCGATCATGATGCCGATCGTCGAGGTGAAGTCGGGCATGGTGATGATCTGGCTGAGCAACCCGGCCACGATCGTGCCCGAGGCGATGCCGGCCAGGGCCACGCCCACGGGCAGGCCCATGGCCAGCACCGAGCCGAAGGCGACGATCAGGATGATGATGGCGAACCCGAGCCCGAGGGCCTCCGAGGACGGCACCTCGAAGTCGGCGAAGGCGGCGCCGCCCAGCTCCACCCGCAGGCCCTCGACGTCCGGGATGCGGTCACGGATCTGGCGGCCGACCTCGGCGGTCTCGTCGACCGACGCGTCCGACGGCGCTTCGAAGGAGGCGTAGGCGACCCGTCCGGCGTCGGCCCCCGAGGAGGAGACCTGCGCCTCGTTGCCGGGCGCGTAGGGACTGGACACGGACTGGACGTCGGGGATGGTGGCCACGTCGGCCAGGAACGCCTGCATGGCCTGGCGGACGGTAGGGCTCTGCACGCCCTGGGCGGCCTCGAAGACGATGGTGCCCTCCTGGCCGGCGCCCTGGCCGGCGAAGCGAGCGTCGAGAATGTCGATACCCCGCTTGCTCTCCACGTCGGGCAGCGTGAAGTCTGATCGGTACCCCGACCCCACCGACCCCATCACCCCCCCGAGCACGACGATGCCCACCAGCCAGGCCACCACGACCCGGCGGCGGCGGCGGAAACAGACAGCGGCGAGACGGCCGAGCATGGGGCCTCCTGAGGGTGTCCGGGGATTTCTGGGGGCAGGGGCGGACGGGAGTGGCGCCCTTGCCGGCAACGACGGCGCAGGCGCCCGAAACGTGACAGCACCTCACCGCCGGTCGGGTGGGCGCGATCGGGGGCCGAGCGTGAACCGGCGCGCTGAGAGCGCGCTGACACACCGCTGTCGGTACCGTGGCACCACGTGGAGTTCGCCGTCCTCGGGCCCCTCGAAGTGCGGGCCGACGGCCAGGCGATCCCGCTCCGTCGGGGCCGGGCGTCGGCGTTGCTGGCCGCCCTCCTCCTGAACCCCGGGCGGGTGGTGCCCGTCGACGTCCTCGTCGAGGACGTGTGGGGCGACCAGCAGTTGCTCAACGGCGCCAACGCGGTCCAGGGGTTGGTGTCGTACCTGCGCAAGGCCCTCGGGCTGCCCGCGTCCGGAGCGGCGCCCGCGCTCCGGACGGCCGGGGCGGGGTACCTGCTCGACGTCGATCCCGACGGCATCGACGCCCACCGCTTCGAGCGCCTGGTGGCGTCGGCGGCGCAGCGGTTGGGCGAGGCGCCGGCGGCGGAGCGGCTGCGGGACCCGGCCCCGGCCGACCCCGCGGTCGCCCTGGCCGAGGTCGCCCTGGCCGAGCTGGACGAGGCCCTAAGCCTGTGGCGGGGCGAGCCGCTCCAGGACGTGGCCGACGAGCCCTTCGCCCGGGCCGAGATCGAGCGCCTGCGCGAGCGCCGGGCGGTGGCCCGGGAGTACCAGATCGACGCTCAGCTGCGCCTCGGCCGCCACGCCGCCGTCGTGCCCGCGCTGCGCCAGCTCATCGCCCTCCATCCCCTGCGGGAGCGCCTGCGGGCCCAGCTGGTGCTGGCCCTCTACCGCTGTGGGCGCCAGGCCGATGCCCTGCGGGAGTTCGACGCCACCCGGGCGCTCCTCGTCGACGAGCTGGGCCTGGAGCCCGGCCCCGAGCTGCAGCGGCTCCAGCGCGCCGTGCTCGCCCACGACCCCGCCCTCGACTGGGTGGCACCGGGATCCCGGGCGGCGGC
>JBIOZN010000478.1:0-14509 GCA_044871175.1 Acidimicrobiales bacterium
GGTGACGGCGGCCGCCGAGGTGACCTCGTGGGTGCAGCAGCGGTGCGGGCTCGATCTCACCGCCGGCTCGCTGGCGGCGGCAACGACGCCGCCGGCGACGGCCACGACGCTGCCCGCGGCCGCGACCGCGACCACAACGACCGTGCCCACAGCGGCGACGGCAACGACGGCGCCGGCAGGGACGACCGAGACGACGGTGGGCTCGGGCGTTCCGTCGGATGTCGGCTCGACGGTGCCGCTCACCCCCGTGACGGGATGACCAGGAGCGCTACTGCGCCTCGCCCCGCTTGACGATGACATCGTCGATGAGGCCGTACTCCTTGGCCTGCTCGGCCGTGAACCAGCGATCGCGGTCGGCGTCGGCGACGATGCGCTCGTACGACTGGCCCGTGTGGAAGGCGATCCGCTCGAACAGCATCTGCTTCGTGTAGGCCATCTGCTCGGCCTGGATGGCGATGTCGGCGGCTTGGCCCCGCATCCCGCCCAGGGGCTGGTGCATCATGATCCGAGCGTGGGGCAGGGCGTACCGCTTGCCCTTGGCGCCGGCGCAGAGGAGGAACTGCCCCATCGACGCCGCCAGCCCCATCGTGACCGTGCAGACGTCGGCGGTGACGAACTGCATGGTGTCGTAGATGGCCATGCCCGCGGTGACGCTGCCGCCGGGCGAGTTGATGTAGAGCCAGATGTCCTGGTTGCTGTCCTCGCCGTCGAGGTAGAGCAGCTGGGCGCAGATCTGGTTGGCGATGTCGTCGTCGACCTCCGAGCCGAGCATGACGATCCGGCTCCGCAGCAGCCGGTTGAGGACGTCGAAGCGTGCCTCGGAACCGTTGCCCTCGTACCCTCGGACGGCGGGCAGGGGCGTGGGGACGGCGGGCGGGATGCGCTCGGGCATGGCGAGGAGGCTACCGCCGGTGCGCCGGCTTCAGCCGGGGACAAAGACGAGCACGGGACGGCCGCACTCCCTTGCGCTCCCGTCGGCGCGCCCACGAACTCTCGGCGCGAATCCCGCCATATCTGGCGGAAATCGCGCCGAGACTGCGGACCCGGTGGCGCCCTGGGGCCCACGCGCGCCGTGACCGGGCGCCCGATCCCGGCTCAGCCGATGGCGTCGTCGTAGAGGGCCTCACCCCGACGCAGCCGGGCGGCGATGCGCACCACCGTCGGCAGCTCTCGACGGGTGGGCGTGTGGGCGGCCAGGAACCGGGCCACGCCCGCCAGCACCAGTGCGCTCTCCTCCGAGTCCTCCGGCCACGCCTCGGCCTGGCGCACGCCCGCCTCCACCACCTGATACCAGTGGAAGCCGGCGTCCTCGGCCAGCAGCGCCCGACCGAGCGCCGCCATCAGCGCCCGCCGGTCGCCCCCGCCGCGCAAGTAGCCGAAGACCACGTCGCCGGCCCGGTCGACCTGGCCCTGCACGTCCCAGCATTCGGCCAGCTCGGCGAGTTCACCCCGCCCGGCCACCGGCCGACGAGCCGCGGGCACGTTCAAGAACCGGTCCAGGTACACCCGCAATGCATTGTGCACGAGCCCCCGGGCCAACTCGGGCGACGGACGCCGCGCCAGCGCCTGATGCAAGGCGTTGGCGGTGGTGAAGGCGTGGTGGACCGTGTTCCAGTCGCCGTGGTCGTTCTGGGTGTGGAAGCGCACCAGCCGCAGAGCGGCGGCGTAGGCCACCGCCCGGCCCAGCTCCTCGGCCGTCGCCCCTTCGGCCGCGGCTGACACCAGCGCCACCACCACCGACTCGGGCTCGTCGGCCAGCATCGACCACCCCAGGCCCGCCACGGCCTCGTCGCCGATCCCCCGCCCACTGCCGGGCGACCACGCCTTCGCCAACTCCTGCTCCGCCCGCACGGCTAGCGCCGCCAGGTCGTGCGGATGTCGCCACTCGCCCGACTCCTCGGCCCGATCGGCGCGGCAGGTCTGGGCCACCAGGCTGGGCAGCAGCGCCGGCGCCGAGTCGAGCCCCACCATCCCGACGGCCTCGAACGCCTTGTTGGTGAAGTCGAGGGTGTGGCCCTCGTCGAGGAAGACGTGGTCGGTGACGGCCGCCAGCATCATCTCCTCGACGGCGCCGAGATCGCCGCCGGCCACCCCGGCCGCCACGGCGGTGGCCAGCGTGCGTTCGGCCGCATCCGACGACCGGGTCCCGACGAACCGCCGGTACCACTCGCGCAGGCGCGCCACGGGTACCTCACCGGCGGCCGCACCCATCGGGGCCTCGCCGAAGCGCGGCGGCTCGCCCGCCGTGTCGCGGGCGACGAACCGCAGAGCGTGGACGAGGGCGAGCGGCCGGTCGTCGGGTTCGAGCACGGGCAGCAGATTCGCCATCGCCACCAGCACGGTCAGGCCACTCCCCCACCCGGCGGCGCGATAGGTGGCGCCGAACTCGAGCGCGGTGCGCACGGCGGTATCGGGGCGCCCACCCTCGGCCTCGAGCAGCCCCATGACGGCCTTGGCGATGACCAGGCTGAAGCCGTGCTCGAGGCCCTCCCGCAACCGGCGGGCGTGGGCGGCGACGGGGTCGCCGGCGGGCCGGGGCGCGACCCACACGTCATCACCCTCGATGCGCACCTCGAAGCCCTGGGCGTCGTCGGCCCAGGGGTCGAGGGTGCACCCGCTGGCCAGGTCGAAGCGGGCATGGTGCCAGTGGCACGTGAGCAGGCCCGCCTCCACCGTGCCCTGGTGCAGCGGGAAGCCCATGTGCGGGCAGCGATCCTCGATGGCGTAGGGACGCTCGTCGTGCCACACCACCAGCACGGGTAGGCGCCCGACCTTCGTGGTCATCCGGCCCTGTTGGCGCAGATCCGCGGCGGTGCCGACCCGGACGGCCACGCCGGCGACCCCGGCGGCACCGTCGGCACGCGCGGCGGCTCCGGCTTCCGCGACGCTCATGCGCGCTCCTTTTCCCAAGCAGTGACTTCGATCATCCGTCGCCCGCCCGGATTGGTCAAGGGAGGACTTGGGGAAACCGGTACGCTGGCCGGGTGCCTGCGGCGCCCGCCCGCTCCCCCGCCGCCACCAGGCTGAGCGACGCCAAGCGTCGCTTGATCGAGCGACTGGTGCGCCTCGACGACGCGTCGGTGGCCGAGTTGGCCGCCGGTTTCGCGCTCACCGACACCGCCGTGCGCCAACACCTCGAGGCCCTTGAGGCATTGCTCCTGGTCGAACGCTTCGAGCCCCCGACCCGCCCCGGCGGCCGGGGACGGCCTCCGTCGCGTTGGCGGCTCACGCCCCTGGCATCCCAGCTCTTCCCCGACCGCCACGCCGACCTCACCGTCGAGTTGCTCAACTCGATCCGAGAGGCGGTGGGCCCAGAGGGCCTCGACGCCGTGCT
This sequence comes from Acidimicrobiales bacterium, assembly GCA_044871175.1. Lineage (GTDB taxonomy): Bacteria > Actinomycetota > Acidimicrobiia > Acidimicrobiales > Ilumatobacteraceae > JBIOZN01. The sequence goes on from JBIOZN010000478.1 coordinate 3,335, forward strand.
GGCCGCCCGCCAACGCCATCAGCTCGATGCGTACCGCACGGTGCTGCCCCCACCCGGCCGTTCCAGCGTCGCCGTGCGCGTGCGCCGCTTGGCCGACCTGCGCACCGCCGAGGGTTACCTGGCCGAGGCCCGGCCCGATGGCCAGGGCGGGATGCTGCTCATCGAACATCACTGCCCGGTGTGCGAAGCGGCCACCTCCTGCCAGGGACTGTGTGCCCGCGAGCTGGAGCTGTTCGACCAAGCCCTGGGCGACGACGTCACCGTCGAGCGCCTGTCGCACATCGTCAGCGGTGACGCTCGCTGCGCCTACCGCGTGGCGCCCAGGTCGAGCTGATCGCGGCCCTCGACGCCGAACCCGTCGACGCCGGCGAGTTCCAGCAGGCGCCGCACCGAGGGGCTCGGAGACCGCAGGACCACCTCCGTTCCGGGGCCGCACGCCCGCCGGCCCCGCACGAGCGCGGCGAGCCCGGCCGAGCCGATGAAGCTCACACGCGACGTGTCGACCACGACTCGGGCCAGGTCGAACCGCGCGACATCGGCGAACAGCGCGTTGAAGGCGGAGGCGCTGGCCGCGTCGATCCCGCCCGCGGCAGTGACCACCGCCTCGGCCCGGCGCTGATCCGATGTCATGAGAAGTGACAGGCCGTTGCGGGCACCGATGTCGGTTGGCGTCATCGCGGCCCCTCCCCGGAAAGGCGCTCGCGCCCTCCTGGGCGTGCGGGCGGCTGACTGCTCAGCCGATGGGGAGGTTTAGCGCTGCGGTACGCGCGCCGCCGCGGGGAGCAGCCATCCATTTGCGCTTCTGGCCGTGCCGGCGGAGGGATTCGAACCCTCACTGTGGGGCACCTAAAGCCCCCGCCTCCTGCCGTTGGGCTACGCCGGCGTCACGCCGATGGTACGCGGCACACGTCACTGGCAGGCCCGGCGCCGGGCTGCCAGCCGAGCGAGGAACGTCGCCACCGCCGGAGGGTCGGGCACCCGCAGTGCCGCGCTCGTGCGGCCCTCGCCCACCTTCACGGTGACCCCCGTGCCCGCCAAGGCGTCGAAGGCCCCCTCGTCGGTGTCGTCGTCGCCCGCGTACAGCACCGTCGTGGCGCCCACCTCGGCCCGCAGGCGCACGAGGGCGCGCCCCTTGCTGGCCGAGCGCACCGACGCCTCCAGCACCGCCTTGCCCGAGCGCACCTCGACATTGGGCATGGCGCTCAGCGCCTCGGCGTAGGCGCGCACAGCCTGCAGTCCCGCCGCCTGATCGGCGCTGCGGTAGTGGAAGGCCACGCCGGCGGGCTTGTCCTCCACTCGGCAGCCGGGCACCGGCGTCGCCAGGGCGAGGGCCAGCTCGCGCACACGTTGCAGCCGGTGCTGCTCGGCCGCCGTGAGCTCCAGCGGCATCCCCGACCCGTCTTCGACCCCGTGGCTGGCGACGACGCGCAGCTGCGTGGGCATCCCCGCCAGGCCCCGCAGGCTGTCGAGGGCCCGGCCCGACACCAGGGCCACGTGGGTGCGGCGGAGCTCGGCCAGGATCTCGAGGGCGCCGACCGCCTCGGCCAGGGGTCGGGCGTCCTCGGGCCGCTCGACGATCTCGGCGATGGTGCCGTCGACGTTGGTGGCGGCCAGCAGGACGGGCGTGGTGGCCAGCTGATCCAGGGCCCGATCGAGGGCCGGTTCGGCCGACCACGCGCTCGCGCCGGAAGAGGGGTCGCTGGCGCGCTCGGCCATCATCGCTCGGCCATCATCGCTCGGCCGGCGTCGCGCCGGGTCGGGCCGCCGCCAGGTCGGCGAGGAAGTCGCTGGCCCAGCGGTCCACGTCGTTGCTGCGCACGACCTCGCGCAGGGCACGCATCCGCCGGCTCGCCTCGTCGGCATCGAGGTCGACGGCATGGTCGAGGACGTCCACGACCGCGCCGAGGTCGTGGGAGTTCACCAACAGCGCCTCGGTGAGCTCGTCGGCCGCGCCGGCGAACTCCGACAGCACGAGGACGCCGTCGTCGTGCACCCGTGACGCCACGAACTCCTTGGCCACCAGGTTCATCCCGTCGCGCAGCGGCGTGACGACCATGACGTCGGCGGCCCGGTAGAGCGCCACCAACGCCTCGAAGGGCAGGCTCCGGTGCAGATAGTGCACGGCCGGCCGCCCGACGGTGGCGTAGTCGCCGTTGATCTCGCCGACCAACTGCTCGACCCGCTCGCGTTCGGCCGCGTAGGCCCCCACCCCCTCGCGGCTGGGCACGGCGACCTGCACCATGACGATGTCGGGACCGGGGTAGCCGGCGGCGTCGGACGGCGTGGCGGACCGGCGGGCCAGCAGCTCGCGGAACGCCTCGAGGCGCACGTCGATGCCCTTGGTGTAGTCGAGGCGGTCGACACCGGCCAGCACCGTACGGGGTGAGCCGAGGCGAGACCGCAGCTCACCGACGCGCTCGGCCGTGTCGGGCTGGCCGGCCACCCGCTCGAACTCGCGCACGTCGATCGAGATCGGGTACGCGCGCACGCGGACCCGGCGGTCTTCGAGCTGCACACAGGGCGGCTCGCCCTCGGCGTCGAGCAGGCGCCGGCAGATGGCGGCGAAGTTCTCCGCCCCCATGCGCCGCTGGAAGCCGATGACATCGGCTTCGAGCAACGCCCGGGCGATCTCCTGCCGCCATGGCAGCCGCATGAACAGCTCCTGGGGCGGAAACGGGATGTGGAGGAAGAAGCCGATGCGCGTGTCGGGGCGCAGCTCCCGCAGGTAATGCGGCACGAGCTGCAGGTGATAGTCGTGCACCCACACCTGGCCGCCCGGCGCCACCAGCTCGGCCGCCCGCTCGGCGAAGCGATGGTTGACCGCGACGTACGCGTCCCACCACGTCTGGTCGAACGTCGAGGGCCGGATGGCATCGTGGTACAGCGGCCACAGCGTCTCGTTGGAGAAGCCCTCGTAGAAGCGCTGGTGCTCCTCCTCGGTCATCCCCACCGGAGCCAGGTCGATGCCGTCGTGGTCGAAGGGCGCGGGCGCCTCGCCGGGCTCGCCCGCCCAGCCCACCCAGGCCCCGTGCTGGCGCTGCAGGACGGGGCCGAGCGCCCGCACGAGACCGCCGGGGCTGGCGATCCACTGCCCCTCCGCCCCCAAGCGCACCGGCAGGCGGTTGGCGACGACCACCAGCTTGTGGGCCGGCTCGCCCGCCGGCGGGCGGCGGCGTGCGCCGTCGGTCGCGCTCAGGTCGGGTGTGGGTTCGGGGGTCATCAGCTCGGTTCGAGGGTACGTGCCTCCTCGATCTCATGCCTCCTGCAGCCGGCGCCGAATCGCCCGCAACGCCCGGCCCCGGTGGCTGAGCTCGTCCTTCTCGGCCGCCGTCATCTCGGCGAACGTCCGCCCGCCGCCGTCGTCGGGCACGAACACCGGGTCGTAACCGAAGCCGGTCGTCCCTCGGGGCGCCGCGGCGATGGTGCCCTGGCTCACGCCTTCGGTCGCCACCTCGCGCCCGTCGGGCCAGGCCACCAGGGCCACGGTGCGGAAACGGGCCCGGCGCTGGTCGACCGGAAGGCCTTCGAGGGCGCGCAGCAGGGAGGCCACGTTCTCGTGATAGGTGGCGTGCTCACCGGCGAAGCGGGCGGTGCGGACTCCCGGCGCGCCGCCGAGGGCGTCGACCTCCAGGCCGGTGTCGTCGGCCAGCGCCGGCTGCCCGGTGGCGGCCGCCACCGCCCGGGCCTTCAACCGGGCGTTGCCCTCCAGCGTGTCGGCGTCCTCAACCACGTCGGGGAGCTCGGAAGGCCGGGGGCGCAGGTCGATGCTGCCGCCCAGCACCGCCCCGATCTCGGCCGCCTTGTCGGGATTGGCCGAGGCGCAGACGAGGGCGAAGCGTTCAGCCACGCGGCCCGAGGCCCGGGCGCGACAGCGGCGGTTCGGCCACCAACTGGCTCTGCAGGTCGGCGATCTCGGTGATGCCGAGCGCGGCCAAGGCGAGCAGGTCGTCGAGCTCGCCCCGGCTGAACGGCAGGCCCTCGGCCGTGCCCTGCACCTCGACGAAGCGGGCGGCGTCGGGGTCGTCGGCGGGCACGGTCATGACCACGTTCATGTCGACCTCGGCCCGGCTGTCCTCGGCGTAGGGAAGGTCGAGCACAGGCGTGGCGTCGACGATGCCGACGCTGACGGCGGCGCAGCGCAGCCTGCCGATCGGGTGGGCGGCCAGGGCCCCGGCCTGGACCAACCGGCTGAAGGCGTCGTGGAGGGCCAGGTATCCGCCGCAGATGGCCGCCGTGCGCGTGCCGCCGTCGGCCTGCAGGACGTCGCAATCGACCACCACCTGGCGCTCGCCCAGGGCCACCAGGTCGGTGCAGCCCCGCAACGCGCGGGCGATGAGGCGCTGGATCTCCACCGTGCGGCCACTCTGCTTGCCCCGCGCCGCCTCCCGGTCGACCCGCTCGGGCGAGCTGCCCGGCAGCATCGAGTACTCGGCCGTCACCCAGCCCTTGCCCCGGCCCTTCATCCAGCGGGGGACGTCGGGGTCGACGGAGGCGGTGCACAGCACGCGGGTGCGCCCGAAGGTGACGAGCACGCTGCCGGTGGCCATCTCGGTGAAGTCGCGCTCGAAGGTGATGGGCCGCAGCTCGTCGGGGGCGCGGCCGTCGACGCGAGCCACGTCAGGCCGTCGCCCGCAGCGCGTGGGCGGCGCGCAGCTCCGGGCCGAGGAGGCGCCGGCCCATCTCGGCGAACCAGGCCACGTCGCCGGAGGACTCGAACACCCGCTGGGGCGGGCGGCCCCGGTCGGGCGGGCGCTGCAGCCCGTCGCGTTCGAGCATCCGCCGCAGCTCGAAGGCGGTCTCGTCGGCCGAGCTGACGAGGACGACGTCGCGGCCCATGACGTCGCCGATCACGCGGGCCAGGTAGGGGTAGTGGGTGCAGCCGAGGAGGAGCGTGTCGATTCTGGCCGCCTGCATGGGGGCCAGAAGGCGCTCGGCCAGCACCGTCACGGAGTCGCCGGCGGTCTCGCCCCGCTCGACGAACTCCACGAAGCCGGGGCAGGCGGCACAGGTGAGCTCGACGTCGGCGCCGGTGGCGGCCACGGCCCGTTGGTAGGCGCCCGAGGCGATGGTGCCCACGGTGCCGATCACGCCGACCCGGCCCGAGCGGGTGGCCTGGACCAGCGAACGCACGCCGGGCTCGATGACGCTCACGACCGGCACCGGGAGGCGCCCGGCGAGCTCTTCGAGGGCCGCCGCCGCCGCCGTGTTGCAGGCGACGACGACCACCTTGACCTGGTGGCGCAGCACGAGGTGATCGGCCAGCTCGTGCGCGAACTTCCGGACCTCGGAGAGGGGCCGGGGGCCGTAGGGGTAGCGGCCGGTGTCGCCCACGTACACCAGGTGCTCGTGGGGCAACAGGTCGAGCACGGCGCGCGCCACCGTGAGCCCGCCGAAACCCGAGTCGAACATGCCGATGGCCCGGTCCGCCACGGGCGCCGAGCCTAGGGGGCCAGTGCGGGCGGACCCGGCCACCCCCTACGCCGGCGCCTGCGTGACGGTTGTGTTGGACAGGTCAACGCAACGGTGACGCCGCCGGACTCTCAGAAGTAGATGATCGCCTCGGCCTTGGCCTCGGCGGCGTCGAGGTCGTCGGTGTAGGCGCCGGTGGAGAGGTACTTCCAGCCGCCGTCGGACACGATGAACACGATGGTGCCCTCGTCGATGCGCTCGGCCACCTTCACGGCGCCGGCGGCCGCCGCGCCCGAGGAGATGCCGGCGAAGATCCCGCAGTCGGCCACCAGCCGCCGGGTCCACTCCAGCGACTCCCGGGGGCGCACCACCCGCTTGCCGTCGAGCAGGTCGAGCCCGCCCCACGCGTCGAACACCGGCGGGATGTAGCCCTCGTCGAGGTTGCGCAGCCCCTCCACCAGTTCGCCGACGGGAGGCTCGACGGCGAACACCTGGACGGCCGGGTTCTGCTCCTTCAGATACCGCCCCACCCCCATGAGCGTGCCGCTGGTGCCGAGGCCGGCCACGAAGTGGGTGATCTCGGGGCAGTCGCGCCAGATCTCGGGACCCGTGCCCTCGTAGTGGGCCTGGGGGTTGGCGTCGTTGCCGTACTGGTAGGGGAAGCACCACTCGGGATGCCGGGCGGCCAGGGCCTGGGCCCGCCGCACCGCCCCGTTGGACCCCTCGGCCCCGGGGGTGAGGATGACCTCGGCGCCGAACACCTCCAGCATCTGGCGGCGCTCGACCGACACGCTCTCGGGCAGGAGGATCTTGATCGGGTGGCCCTTCTGGCGGGCGATGGCGGCCAGGGCGATGCCGGTGTTGCCCGAGGACGGCTCGATGATCGTCTGGCCGGGGGCGAGCCGGCCCTCCTTCTCGGCCCGCTCGATCATGGCCCGGGCGATGCGGTCCTTCACCGAGCCGAACGGGTTCTGGCTCTCCAGCTTGGCCAGGATGCGCACGTCGGGCGAGGGCGACAACCGGCTGACGTCCACGAGCGGGGTGTTGCCGATCAAGTCGAGCACGTCGGCGGCCGGGAGCGGCATCCGGTGGCCCTTTCTCGCAAAAGCCGATGGGTCTGGTAGGGAATCTACCCAGCCAGGTCCACCATCAGCGCCTCGAGCCCCCGGATCACGAACGCCGGTTGGCGACGAGGCTCGGCCACCAGCGCCATCGTGGGCGCCCGCGCGGCCAGCGTGCCCAGGGCGACCTCGAGCTCGAGGCGGGCCAACGGCGCGCCCAGGCAGTAGTGGATGCCGCCGCCGAAGCCGATGTGGGTGCTGTCGCCGCGGCCGGCGTCGAACCGGTCGGGCGCCGGGAACCGGCGGGGGTCGTGGTTGGCCGACCCGAACAGCAGGGCCACCTTCTCGCCCACCGGCACCTCCTTATCGCCCACGACCACCCCGTCTTCCAGCACCCACCGCTCGAACAGCTGCAGGGGCCCGTCGAACCGGATCATCTCCTCGATCGCGGTCTTGGCCGCCACCTCCCCGATGGTGACGCGGCGCCACTGGTCGGGGTGGCGCAGGAACGCCCACATGCCGTTGCCCAGCGTGTTCACGGTGGCCTCGTGGCCGGCGTTGAGCAGCAGGATGGTGGTGGACACGATCTCGTCCTCGGTGAGCCGGCCCGCTTCGCCGGCCACGTGCACGAGATCGGACAGCAGGCCGGGGACCGGCCGGCGCCGCCGCTCGGCCACCAGCGCCCGCACATAGCGAGCGAAGTCGCGGGCGGCGGCGTCGGCGGCGGCCATCTGGGCCTCGGTGGCGGCCAGTTCGTACATCTTCACCATGGCGTGCGACCACGCCAGCAGCTGCGGGCCGTCCGACCGGGGGACGCCCAGCAAGGCGCAGATCACCGCGATGGAGTAGGGCTGCGCAACGTCGGCCCGCAGGTCGACCCGCGCCCGCTCGGCGCCGGCCCCCACCACTTCGGCGGCCAGCGCCTCGACCGTCGGGCGCAGCGCCGCCACCGACCGGGCGGTGAACACGTTGGCCACCAGGCTGCGCAGGCGGGCGTGGTCGGGCGGCTCGAGCTCGAGCAGCGACCAGCGCTCGGCCGCCCAGAAGTGGGCCCAGCGCGAGCCGCGGCCCATGTCGCCGTCGGTGACGCGGGCCAGGGCGGGGTGGCGCAGCAGGGCGTGGACGTCGGCGAAGCGCGTGACGAACCACTTGGGGTGGTGCCCGCCCCCTCGGTGCCGGAACACCGGGGTGGCCTCCCGCAGTGCGGCCAGCACCGGATAGGGGTCGGCGAGGAACGCCGGGTCGGTGACGTCGAACCGGGCCAGGGCGGCGTCGAGGGCCCCGTCGAGCTCGTCACGGGCCCCGACGGGTTGTCGCGCCGGGCGGCCGTATTCCCCGCTCACGGTGCAAACCGGTCGGGGACCCGGGCGGTCACGAGCGGACGGGTCCGAGCATCGCCACCGGTTCCTCGCTGATCGCGCCCTCGACGATGCGGAAGCTGCGCACCACGGGCGCCTCGTCGCGCAGGGACACGATCACGTAGTGCCAGGCCGGATCGGGGGCCTGGGCGACGTCGGTGGGGCTCGGGTAGGCGTCGGTGTGGGTGTGGCTGTGGGCGACGCCCACGATCTCCAGGCCCCGGTCCTCGGCGTCGCGGTCGGCGTGCAGGTGGTCCCGCGGATCGACCGTGTACACCCGGCTGGAGGCGGCCGCGTTCCGGCACGGGTAGAAGCGCTCGACCCGACTGGTGCCGGGACGGGCAGCCAGCAGCCCGCACGCCTCGTCGGGGAACCCGTCGTAGGCGAGGGCCACGATCTCGGTATAGGTGTCACCGGCCAGGAACAGCATGCCGTCGCGACGGTACCGGTCGATACGATCGCGGCCCATATATGGCCCCGCCGGGGAGCAAGTCCATCGTCTCCAACCGCCGGGCTCGCCACGACTACCTCATCCTCGACACCCTCGAGTGCGGGCTGGCCCTGCGCGGCAGCGAGGTGAAGAGCCTGCGGGCGGGCCACGTGCAGCTGGCCGACGCCTATGCCCGCGTCGAGGGCCACGAGCTGTGGCTGGAGGGCGTGCACATTGCCCCGTACGCCTTCGCCCACGGCGTCGGCACCCACGACCCCGTGCGTCCGCGCAAGCTGCTGGCCCACCGGGACGAGCTCGCCAAGCTCGCGGCCCGCGTCCGCGAGGAGCGCCTCACGCTCGTGCCCCTGTCGCTCTACTTCCGGGACGGGCGAGCCAAGGTCGAGCTCGCCCTGGCCAAGGGGCGGCGCAGGGAGGACAAGCGCCAGGCGATCGCCGAGCGTGACGCCCAGCGGGAGGTGGCGCGCGCCCTGGGCCGCCAGCGCAAGGGGCACGACGACGGGTGAGGGCGTGACGAGCGGCCCACTGTAGAACGTTGACGTAGCGCTGCGAGACGCCTACGTTTCATTCGTGGCCGCCCACCTCTACGAAGACCCCGACATCCACGAGCGGCGTTGGTTCCTGCTGGGGGTCATGTGCCTGTCCCTCGTGCTCGTGGTGATGGGCGTGTCGTCCCTGAACGTCGCCCTGCCCACCATCCAGGAGTCGCTCGACGCCACGGCCACGCAGCTGCAGTGGATCGTCGACGCCTACGCCATCGTGTTCGCCGGGCTGCTGCTGCTGGCCGGCGCCCTCGGCGACCGCTTCGGACGGAAGCAGGCGCTGCTGGCCGGACTGGTGGTGTTCGGCCTCGGCGCCACCTTCGCGGGCCTGGCCGGCAGTCCCCACCTCGTCATCGTGGGGCGGGCCGTGCAAGGCGTGGGCGCGGCCTTCATCATGCCCTCCACCCTGTCCATCATCACCGTGATCTTCCCGCCCGAGGAGCGGCGTCGGGCCATTGCCGTCTGGGCCGGATTCGCCGGTGCCGCCGGTGCCATCGGCCCCCTGATCACCGGGCTGCTGCTGGAGGCGTTCTGGTGGGGCTCCGCCTTCCTGGTGGTCGTGCCCGTGGTGGTGGTCGCCTTCGTCGCCATCGCCGTCTACGCCCCCCGGTCACGGGACGACGCCACCACTCCCCTCGACCCCTTCGGCTCGGCGCTCTCCCTCGTCGGCGTCGCGTCCTTGGTGTTCGGCATCATCGAAGGCGCCGAGCGGGGATGGACCGACGGGCTGGTGCTGGGGGCCTTCGCCCTCGCCGCCGTGATGCTGGGCGCCTTCGTCGCCTGGGAGCGCCGGGCCGTGCACCCGATGCTGCCCCTCGAACTGTTCCGCGACCGGCGCTTCAGCGTGGGCAGCGGCACGGTGACGGTGGCCTTCTTCATCATGTTCGGCTTCTTCTTCATGTTCCAGCAGTGGATGCAGTTCGCCCGGGGGTACTCGGCGCTGGGGGCCGCAGTGGCGGTGCTCCCCTTCGCCCCGGTGATGATCGTCATCGCCCCCCGCAGCGCCCGGCTGACCGAACGCTTCGGCGTGGGCCTGGTGCAGTCCACCGGTTTCCTGTCCGTCGCCGCCGGGTTCATCGTGCTGCGCTTCGTGGGGCTGTCGACCTCCTACTTCGTCATGGTCGTCGCCCTCGTGCTGCTGGGCGCGGGCATCTCGGTGATCACCGCCCCGGCCACCGGCAACATCATGAGCGCGGTGCCCATGAGCAAGGCGGGCGTCGGATCGGCCGTCAACGACACCACGCGTGAGCTGGGTGGGGCGCTGGGCATCGCCGTGCTCGGCAGCATCGTGTACTCCGCCTACCGATCCGCCATCGACCTCGCCGGGCTCAACCTCGACGCCCGGGCCACCGACGCCGCCAACGAGTCGATCGGTGCGGCCGTCAGGGTGGCCAGCCAGACGGGCGAGAACGGGGGGCCGCTGGTGGAGCGGGCGGCGGCCGCCTTCACCGACGCCATGCACGTGGGCTCGCTGGTGGCCGCCGTCGTCGCCGTGGCCGTCGCCATCGTCCTCCGACTCACCTTCGACCGCCGCCACGAGGACGCGGCCGTGGCCGCGGCGGCCGCCCGGGCCGCGCAGGTGCCCGTGCCGGTGCCGGCCGAATGAAGGTGGTGCAGCCGGTGAAGGTGACGGAGTCAGGCCCTGTCGACCCCCGCATCGAGCGCAGCCGGCAGGCGGTGCTGGCCGCCGCCTTCGAGCTGCTGGGCGAGGTCGGCTACGGCGGGTTCTCCGTCGAGGCGGTGGCCGCCCGCTCGGGGGTGGCCAAGAGCACCATCTACCGGCACTGGGCGGGCAAGGCCGAGCTGGTGGAGGCGGCCATCCGCCAGCTCAAGCCCACGCTGGCCGCCCCTCCCCCCGGACCCGTGGGCGAGCGGGTGGTGACCCTGCTGGAGGCGCTGGCCGCCGGCGCCGCCGACTCGCCGTGGTCGTCGTGCCTGCCCGCCCTCATCGACGCCGGCCAGCGCGACCCCGAGGCACGGGCGCTGTTCTGCCGCATGAGCCACAGCGGCCGCCAGCCCCTCTTACAGGTCCTGCGCGAGGCGGTCGACGGCGGCGAGCTGGCGGCCACCATCGACATCGACCTGCTGGCCGAGAGCCTCGTCGGGCCCATCTTCATGCGCCGCCTGTTCGACCAGGCGCCCCTGGACCCCACCCGCGTCCGCGCCCTGGTGGACCAGGTCCTGCCCGTTGCCGCGCCGCCCCGCCGGTCGGGCCGTTCGCCGTCTGTGGCGACTTGAGATCGCAGGACGACCCCAAGTCTCCACAGACGCATCTGGGGTTGACCCGGTTCGCCGGACAGTCTGACTATGCCGCCTGAGCGGCCTTGTGCTGGTGGATGGTCACGGTGGCTTCGTAC
>JBIOZN010000479.1:0-6661 GCA_044871175.1 Acidimicrobiales bacterium
GCCATGTATGGCGGATTTCGCGCCGAGACGGCCGGCGCTCGTTCCGAGCCGCCGCCCCTAGTAGACCCAGACGGCGCGGCCGATGGGCATGACGTTGGCGGCCCAGATCCAGTCCATGGCCGGCACCGACACCCGCACGCAGCCGTGGCTGGCGGGGTAGCCGGGGATCGAGGTCGACCCGTGCACGGCGATGCCGCCGTTGAAGTACTTGGGCCGCCACAGCCGGCCGAGCTCGGAGGTGTGCCAGCCGTTGCTCAGCTCGCGGTAGATGTTGTACCGCCCGCTGGGCGTGACCGCCGGCCCCGTCGCGACACCGCCGTCGGGCAGCACCTCCCGGAACGGGATCCCGCTGCCGGTGGAGGTGTTGAGGGCGACGAGTGTCTGGCCGTCGATCACGATGAACAGCAACTGGCGGCCTTTGTCGACCTCGACGATGTTGCCGCTGGTGGTGCGGGCCTGGGCGTGGCCGGCGACGCTGAGGGCGGCGACCGTGTCGGGGCCGGCGTTGCCGGTGCGCGGCAAGCCGACGTACTTCTGGAACGCCATCACCGCCTGGCTGGTGAGAAAGCCGTAGTCGCCGTCGACTCCGCCCAGCCAGAACCCGAGCTCGGACAGGCGTTGCTGCAGGGCCACCACGTTGGGGCCCGACTGCCCCGGGCCCGCGGGCGTCAGGCCGGTGGTGGTGGCCACGTAGTACCCCTGGTTGTCGGGCGTGGCCGCCAGGCCGATGGCGATCTGCCCGGCCGGCGGGGAGGCGGCCCCCAGGAAGGGGGCGTCGCCGAAGGCGAACACTCCGCCGTCGGCCGACACCATCCAGTAGCCGAGCCCGCTGTTCGTGGGGTAGGCGTTCATCACCTTGGCGTTGGGGCGCACCCCGATGCTGGGCAAGCTGCCCACCTCGGGCGCGCCGCCGAACTCGTACACGTCACCGACGTCGGTGATCAGCCAGTAGCCGTCGCCCTGGGGGCGGGCGATGCCGTCCACGACGGTGGCGGTGACGCCCAAGCCGGGCAGCGAGCCGTAGAAGCCGGCGTCGCCGAAGGCGAACACGCCACCGTCCCGGGCGAAGGTCCAGTACCCCTGCCCGGACGGGGTGGGGATGATGGTGACCATGGGCTGGTTGAGCGGCCGGCCGCCCATCGACCCGTAGAACCCGGCGGTGCCGAAGGCGAACACGCCGCCGTCGCTGGCCACCATCCAGTAGCCGCCGCCGTCGCGGGTGGACACCATGTCGTCGACCGGCTCGTTGAGCGCCATGCCGCCCGTGGAGCCGTAGAAGCCGGCGTCGCCGAAGGCGAAGATCCCGCCATCGCCGGCGGCCAGCCAGTAGCCGTTTCCGCTGGGCGTGGTGGCCATCGTGACGAGGGGCTGGTTGAGCCCGTTGAACCCGCCGTTGGACCCGTTGTAGCCGGGGAAGGGCGGGGCCGTGCCGAACGTCTGCACGCCCGACTCGGCGCTGCCCGCCGCCGCCGGGGGGGCCGCCGGCACGGCGATGAGCACGGCCATCGTGGTGGCCAGCACGGCGGTGGTGCCGAGGGTGGTCAGGAGGCGTCGCAGCCGCATCGTGCTCCTCACGGTGTGGGTCGGGTGGACAGGTGGACGTCGATCGCGGGTGTCGCCGCCGGCACCGTGCGCAGTTGCTCGATCACGCCAGCGTCGCACACGTCGTCGGCCACGAGGTGGAGCAGGGCCAGCCGGGCCTCGGTGTCGTGCACGACGACCTCGGCCACCGGCGTGCGCATGGAGGTCTTGGCCGCCGTCTTGGCCTTGCGCGCGGCGCCCAGCACGGCGCTGGCCACGTCGAGCACGGCCGGGTCGGCGGCGCCCGCGACCTCGCGCAGGACGGCCGCTTCGGGCCACCGCTGCGCGTGCACCGAACCCTGGTGCCACCAGCTCCACACCTCGGCCGTGACGAAGGGCAGGAACGGGGCGAACATCCGCTGCAGCGTGTCGAGGGCGAGCGCCAGCCCGGCTCGCGCCGACGCGGTGGCCGCCGGCTTGGTGCCCTCGCCGCCGTAGGCGCGTGCCTTCACCAGCTCGACGTGATCGTCGCAGAACCACCAGAAGATGGCCTCGGTGCGCTCGAGGGCGCGGGCGTAGTCGAAGCCGGCCAGCGCGGTGGTGGCCTCCTCGACCAGCTCGGCCAACCGGGCCGCCAGCGCCCGGTCGACGGGCTCGGCGACGTCATCGGCGGCGACGGCGCCCTCGCCCGCGTCGGGCGCCCCGAACCCGAGCACGAACTTGGACACGTTGAGCAACTTGATGGCCAGCTTGCGGCCGATCCGCATCTGGCCCTCGTCGAAGGCGGTGTCGACGCCGGGGCGGGCGCAGGCCGCCCAGTACCGCACGGCGTCGGTGCCGTAGGTCTCGAACAGGGCCATGGGCGTCACCACGTTGCCCTTCGACTTCGACATCTTCTTGCGGTCGGGGTCGAGGATCCAGCCGTTGATGGTGGTGTCGGACCACGGCAGCTCGCCGTGCTCGAAGTGACTGCGCACGATGGTGGAGAACAGCCAGGTGCGGATGATCTCGGGCCCCTGGGGGCGCATGTCCATGGGGAACACCTGTGCCCACAGTTCGGGCTCGTCGACCCAGCCGCCCACGATCTGGGGAGTGAGCGAGGAGGTCGCCCACGTGTCCATGATGTCGGGGTCGCCGACGAAGCCGCCGGGCTGGTTCCGCTGGTCGGGCGTGTACCCCAGGGGCACGTCGGTGGACGGGTCGATGGGCAGGCGGGCCTCGTCGGGCACGAGGGGTCGCCCGTAGTCGGGCTGGCCGCCGGCGCCCACCGGGTACCACAGCGGGATGGGCACGCCGTAGAAGCGCTGGCGGCTGATGAGCCAGTCGCCGTTGAGCCCACCGACCCAGTCGTCGTAGCGGTGGCGCATGTGGTCGGGATGCCAGCGGAGCTGGCGGCCGCGGGCGAGGAAGGTCTGGCGCAGCTCGGCGTCGCGCCCGCCGTTACGGATGTACCACTGCCGGCTGGTGACGATCTCGAGCGGCCGGGTGCCCCGCTCGTAGAACTTCACCGGGTGGGTGATCGGGGTGGGGTCGCCCTGCAGCTCGCCGGTGGCGCGCAGCTGCTCGACCATGGCCGCCTGCGCCTGCTTCACCGTCTTGCCCGCCAGCGCGGCGTAGGCCTCCCGCCCGGTGTCGTCGGTGATCCAGCGGGGCATGGCCGTGTTGACTCGGCCGTCGCGGCCCACCACCGCGCGCATGGGCAGGTCGAGCTCGCGCCACCAGGTGACGTCGGTGACGTCGCCGAAGGTGCAGATCATGGCGATGCCGGTGCCCTTGGCCGGGTCGGCCAACGGATGGGCCACCACCGGCACCTCGACCCCGAACACGGGGGTGCGCACGGTGGTGCCCACCAGGTGCCGGTGCCGCTCGTCGTCAGGATGGGTGACGAGGGCGACGCAGCTCACCACCAGCTCGGGTCGCGTCGTCTCGATCACCACGTCGCCGTCGTCGCCGTGGAACACCAACCGGTGCTGGGCGCCCGGGGTGTCCCGGTCCTCCATCTCGGCCTGGGCGACGGCGGTGCGATCGTCGACGTCCCACAGCGTCGGCGCGTCCTGGCTGTAGGCCTCGCCCCGGGCCAGGTTGTGCAGGAAGGCCGCCTGGCTGGTGCGCCGGCTGCGGGCGTTGGCCGTCGTGTACATGAGCGACCAGTCGGCCGACAGCCCGAGCCGGCGGAACACCGCTTCGAACGCCTGCTCGTCCTCGGCCGTCAGCCGTTCGCACAGCTCGACGAAGTTGGGCCGGCTGATGGGCTGCGGGGGACGAGGCGGCTGCGCCGGGGGCTCGAAGCCGGGGTCGTAGGGCTGGGAGGGGTCGCAGGTGACGCCGTACACGTTCTGGACGCGGCGCTCGGTGGGCAGGCCGTTGTCGTCCCAGCCGATCGGGTAGAAGACGGCCCGGCCGGCCATGCGCTGGAAGCGGGCGACGGCGTCGGTGTGGGTGTAGCCGAACACGGTGCCCATGTGGAGCGAGCCCGACACTGTGGGCGGCGGCGTGTCGATGGCGAACACCTGCTCGCGGGGCGCCGAGCGGTCGAAGCGGTAGATGCCCTCCGCGTCCCAACGGGCCGACCACTTGTCTTCGAGCCCGTCGAGCGTGGGCTTGTCGGGCACCGTCGGCATAAGCGGCGAGATGCTACCGGGGCGCGTCGGTAGGGTTCGCTCGCAATGCGCCTGTACGACACCGCTTCGCGCACCGTGCGGGAGCTGGAGCAGCGCCAGCCGGGGCGGCTCAGCATCTACCTGTGCGGTCCCACCGTGTACGGCCCGCCCCACCTGGGCCACGGGCGGGCCACGCTCGTGTACGACGTGCTGCGGCGCTACCTCACCTGGACGGGCGTCGAGGTGCGGCTCGTCTCCAACGTCACCGACATCGACGACAAGATCATCGAGCGGGCGGCGCGCGAAGGCCGCGACACCGGCGAGATCGCGCTCAAGTGCGAGTCGGTGTGGTTTCGGGCCATGGACGCCATCGGCGTGCTGCGGCCCACCGATGTCCCCCACGCCACCGAGTGGGTCGACCAGATGGTGGCCATGATCAGTGCGCTGGTGGCCCGCGGGCACGCTTACGAGACCGACGACGGCGTCTACCTCGAGGTCGCCACCGTGCCCGACTACGGGCTGCTGGCCCACCAGCGGCTCGACGACATGCTGGCCGGCGGGGGCGAGCGGGAGGTGTACGGGGCCGAGGGCAAGCGCCATCCCGCCGACTTCGCGCTGTGGAAGCGGTCGAAGCCGGGCGAACCGGCGTGGCCCTCGCCGTGGGGCGACGGGCGTCCGGGTTGGCACAGCGAGTGCGTGGTGATGAGCCTCGAGCTGCTGGGCGAGGGCTTCGACCTCCACTGCGGGGGGATCGACCTCCGCTTCCCCCACCACGAGAACGAACGGGCCCAGGCCGTCGCCCTGGGCCGGGACTTCGCCCGGCACTGGATGCACCACGCCTTCGTCGTCGATCCCTCCGGGGAGAAGATGTCGAAGTCGCTGGGCAACTACGAGAACCTGCTGGACTTCGTCGCCCATCACGATCCGCGGGCGTACCGGCTGGTGCTGCTGCAGGCGAACTACCGGTCGCCGGTGTCCTTCGACGCCGAGATCGGGGCGCGCGCGTCGCGGGCGCTGGCCGGGCTGGACGCCTTTGCCCACCGCTCTGCCGGCCTCCCCGCCGCCGCGCCCGATCCCGCGGTTCTCGCCCGCTTCCGCGAGCGCATGGACGACGACCTCGACACCCCGGGGGCGTTGGCGGTGGTGTTCGACACGGTCACGCGTGCCAACGCCGCCATCGACGCCGGCGACACCGACGGGGCCGCCGGGCTGGCGGCGGCGGCGCACGACATGCTGGGGGCCGTGGGGCTCGAGCTGCGGGCCGGCGAGGACGTGCCCGCCGACGTGGCCGAGCGCGTGGGGGCCCTCGACGCCGCCCGGGCCGAGCGGGACTTCGCCCGGGCCGACGCCCTGCGCGCCGAGCTGCTCGCCCAGGGTTGGCTGGTGGAGACCACCAAGACCGGCACCACCGTCCGGCGCGCCTAGGCGCCCGACAGCCGGCGCGAGGTCTCGGCGCGATTTCCGCCATATGTGGCGGGATCCGCGCCGAGAGTTCCTGGTGCTCGGCGAGAACAGCGACGTCGGTCGGGTCCAGGTAGGCCGAAGGACTCTTGACCCAAACCGGTTACCCGTGGGTAACTTAGGGAGTTGTTACTACGCGGTAACTCAGTCCCCGAGGTGACCCCATGGCCGACTTCTCGCTCGAACTGAACGAGGACAACCTGCAAGTCCAGAAGTGGGTGCACGACTTCGCCGAGTCGAGCATCCGCCCCGTCGCCCCCGAGTGGGACGAGCGCGAGGAGTTCCCCTGGCCGGTGGTGCAGGAGGCGGCCGAGATCGGCCTGTACTCGTTCGACTTCCTCATGAACGTCTTCACCGAGCCCACCGGGCTCATGCTGCCGGTGGCCGCCGAGGAGCTGTTCTGGGGTGACGCCGGGATCGGCCTGGCCATCTTCGGCTCGGGGCTGGCGGCCGCCGGCATCAACGCCGCCGGCACGCCCGAACAGGTGCTGGAGTGGGTGCCGCAGTGCTACGGCACGCCCGACAAGGTGCAACTGGGCGCCTTCTGCGTGAGCGAGCCCGACGCCGGGTCCGACGTGTCGGGCCTGCGCACGCGCGCCGTGTACGACTCGGCCAGCGACGAATGGGTGCTCAACGGCACCAAAGCCTGGATCACCAACGGCGGCATCGCCGACATCCACGTCGTGGTGGCCGCCGTCGACCCCACGCTGAAGGGCCGCGGCCAGGCCAGCTTCGTGGTGCCGGCCGGAACCAAGGGCCTGTCCCAGGGGCAGAAGTACCGCAAGCACGGCATCCGGGCCAGCCACACCGCCGAGGTCGTCCTCGACGACGTGCGCGTTCCCGGTCGGTGCCTGCTGGGCGGCAAGGAACGCCTCGACGAGAAGCTGGCACGGGCCCGCCAGGCGGGGCGCTCGGGCGCCCAACAGCCGGCCATGGCCACCTTCGAGGCCACCCGTCCCGCCGTCGGTGCCCAAGCGCTGGGCATCGCCCGGGCCGCCTATGAGTACGCGCTCGAGTACGCCAAAGAGCGCAAACAGTTCGGCCGCGCGATCATCGAGAACCAGGCGATCGCCTTCACC
>JBIOZN010000480.1:0-20824 GCA_044871175.1 Acidimicrobiales bacterium
CGCGACGTGCTCGTCTACCGTCCGCCCGCGTTCCATCGCACCGATCGACAGTTCCCCGTCGCGTACTTCCTGGGCGGCTACGGGCAGCAGCCCGAGGACTACGAGCGTCTCGGCGTGCTGCTCGACCGCGACGACCTGCGGGGCGAGAGCACCTACAACGACGAGCTGGCCGACGTCGTGGCCGAGCTGGACGCCAAGGGCCTGCTGGTCGACAGCGACGACGCGCTCTGCGTGTTCCCGCCCGGCTTCACCAACCGAGACGGCGACCCCCTGCCCCTCATCGTGCAGAAGCGCGACGGCGGTTTCACCTATGCCGGCACCGACCTGGCCACCATCCGGCACCGGACCGGGCACCTGGGCGCCACCTGGCTGCTGTACGTCGTCGGCGCCGAGCAGACCCTGCACCTGCAGATGGTGTTCGCCGTCGCCGAGCAGGCGGGGTGGCTGGTGCCCCCGGCCCGGGCCGAGCATGTCGTGTTCGGCAGCATCCTCGGGCCCGACGGCAAGCGGTTCAAGACCCGCACGGGCGAGAACGTGAAGCTGGCCGAGCTTCTGGACGAGGCCGTCGAGCGGGCGGCCGCCGCCGTGGCCGAGAAGAACCCCGACCTCGACCCCGCCACCCGGGCCGCCGTCGCCCGGGCCGTCGGCCTCGGCGCGGTGAAGTACACCGACCTGTCCAGTGACCGGGTGAAGGACTACGTGTTCGACTGGGACCGGATGCTGGCCTTCGAGGGCAACACCGCGCCCTACCTCCAGTACGCCCACGCCCGGATCCGCTCCATCTTCCGCCGGGGCGACGTCGACGCCGCCGGCGTCCGCACCGCCACCCCCCTTGTCGCCCACTCCGCCGAGCGCGCCCTCGCCCGGCAGCTGCTGCGGTTCGGCACCGCCGTGCACGACGCCGCCGAGAAGCTGGCGCCCCACCGCCTCACCACCGCCCTGTTCGACACCGCCAGCGCGTTCACCGCCTTCTACGAGGCCTGTCCCGTGCTACGCGCCGACGACGAGGCCACCCGGGCCAGCCGGCTCGCGCTCTGCGACCTCACCGCCCGGGTGCTGGCCACCGGCCTCGGCCTGCTCGGGATCGAGGCCCCCGACCGCATGTGACTCGCCTGCGTGACGCTTGTCGTGACCCCTCCACGAAAACCGTCACGCAAGCGAAGAGGGAGAGACCACGGAGGCCGCCGCCGCTACCCTCGCCCGGCGTGGAGGGCCGTGAGGGCGACGTCGTGCGGGTCGGGGTGCTCGGGTGCGGCAACGTGGGGGCCGCGCTCGTGCAGCTCATCGCCCAGCGCGCCGGCGCCGTGGAGGCCCGTACCGGGCTGCGGCTCGAGGTCGCCCGGGTGGCGGTGCGCAACCTCTCCCGGCCGCGGGACGTGGAGCTGGCCCCCGGCGTGCTCACCCGGGATGCCGCCGACGTGGTGGACGACCCGACGGTCGACGTCGTCGTCGAGGTCATCGGCGGGATCGAGCCCGCCCGCGAGCTCATCCTGGCCGCCCTGAAGCAGGGCAAGCCGGTCGTCACGGCCAACAAGGAGCTGCTGGCCAACGTCGGCACCGAGCTGTTCGCCGCCGCCGATGCCGCCGGGCGCGACCTGCTGTTCGAGGCCAGCGTGGCCGGCGGGATCCCCCTGGTGCGTGCCCTGCGCGAGAGCCTGGCGGGCGAGCCCATCACCCGGGTGCTGGGCATCGTCAACGGCACCACCAACTACATCCTCACGAAGATGAGCGAGGAGGGGGCCGACTACGCCGCCGCCCTGGCCGACGCCCAGCGCCTGGGGTACGCCGAGCGGGACCCCACCGCCGATGTCGAGGGCCAGGACGCCGCCGCCAAGGCGGCCATCATCGCGGCCATCGCCTACGGGGCCAGGGTGGTGGCGGGCGACGTCTACCACGAGGGCATCAGCCGCATCACGCCCGACGACATCGCCGTCGCCCACCGTCTCGGCTACGTCGTCAAGCTGCTGGCCATCGCCGAGCGCGACGCGACGCACGGCGGCCTGGCCGTGCGGGTGCACCCTGCCATGGTGCCGGCCCATCACCCGCTGGCCAGCGTGCGGGAGAGCTACAACGCCGTGTTCGTCGAAGGCGACGCCGTCGGCTCGCTCATGTTCTACGGGCGCGGCGCGGGCGGCGCGCCCACTGCCAGCGCCGTGCTCGGCGACCTCATCGACGCCGCCGTGAACCTCCGCAAGGGCACCCACGCCCCCTTGGGCACCTTCGCCCGGGCGCCGGTGACGCCCATCGACGAGACCACGGCCGAGTACTACCTGCCTCTCGAGGTGGTCGATCGCCCCGGCGTGTTGCACGCCGTCACCGGTGCCTTCGCCCATTACGGCGTGAGCATCCGCACCGCCGAGCAGGAGGGCCTGGCCGACGAGGCCCGGCTGGTGTTCATCACCCACACCGCTCGCGAGGCCGACGTGCAAGCGACGCGGCGGGCCCTGCGCGACCTCGACGTGGTGAAGCGGGTGGGCGGGCTCCTGCGGGTTGTCGGCGCGTGAACCGGTGAAGTACATCTCGACACGCGGCGGCGCGCCCCGCCTGACCTTCACCGAGGTGCTGCTGACCGGGTTGGCGGCCGACGGCGGCCTGTACGTGCCCGAGACCTGGCCCACCCTGCCCGCCCTCGCCCCGGGCACGCCCTACGCCGATGCGGCGGCGCGCGTCCTGGCCGCCTTCGCCGGCGACGACGTCGACCCTGCCGTGCTCGAGTGGCGCTGCGCCGAGGCCTACGCCACGTTCCGCCACCCGGCGGTGTGCCCCCTCGTGCAGATCGGCCCCGACGAGTGGCTGCTCGAGCTGTTCCACGGGCCCACCCTCGCCTTCAAGGACGTGGCCCTCCAGGTCGTCGGGCGGCTGTTCGACGATGCGCTGGCGGCCGCGGGGGAGCGGGTCACGGTGATCGGCGCCACGTCGGGCGACACCGGGTCGGCCGCCATCGCCGGTCTGGCCGGCTGCGCCCGGGTCGACATCGTCGTGCTCTACCCGGCCGGCCGGGTGAGCGAGGTCCAGCGCCGGCAGATGACCACGGTGACGGCCCCCAACGTGCACGCCGTCGAGGTGGAGGGCACCTTCGACGACTGCCAGGACCTGGTGAAGGCGATGTTCGCCGACGCCGCGTTCCGCGCCCGTCACCGCCTCGGCGCGGTGAACTCGATCAATTGGGCGCGGGTGGCCGCCCAGGTCGTCTATTACGTCACCTCGACGCTGGCGCTGGGCCGCCGGCCCGTCACCTTCGCCGTGCCCACGGGCAACTTCGGCAACGTGTTCGCCGGATGGGTGGCGCGTCGGATGGGCGCGCCCATCGAACGTCTGGTGATCGGTTCCAACCGCAACGACATCCTCACGCGCTGGCTGCACTCGGGGATCATGGCCACCAGCCGGGTCGTGCCCACGCTCAGCCCCTCGATGGACATCCAGGTCAGCTCGAACGTCGAGCGGCTGCTGTTCGAGCTCAACCATCGTGACGGCGGCCTCACCGCCGAGCAGCTGCACCGCTTCCGGGCGACGGGCAGCCTGACCCTCGAACCCGACCAGTACGAGGCGCTCACCGCGGTGTTCGACGGGGTCCGCGTGGACGACGAGGCCACGCTGGCGGTCATCAAGCGCACCTATGACGACACCGGCCTGCTCGTCGATCCGCACACCGCCGTGGGAATCGGGGCCGCCCGTGCAGGGACGGGGCCATCCGGCGACGGATCCGGGCCATCGGGCGACGGATCCGGGCGAGCCGGCACCGCCACCGTCAGCCTGGCCACCGCTCACCCGGCCAAGTTCGCCGACGCCGTGGAACAGGCCACCGGCGTGCGCCCGGGGCTGCCGCCGCACCTGGCCGACCTGCTCGCCCGGCCCGAACGCTGGGTACAGGTGCCGGCCGACCTGGCCGCCGTGGAGGCGCTGGTGGACGCCGCCGTCGACCGGGCCCGCTGAGGGGGTTTGTACACGAGGGGCTCGACCGCTACACTGAGCGAGCCCGGGTTTGCCGGGCGGCCCCACGCTCGAACCCCGCCAGACGCACAGCGCGCACGGGAACCGTCGTGGTGCGCCTTTACCGTCCGCCCGGCACAGGGGTACCTGCACGGGTGACGCCGTAACGCGACGTCCGGGGGAAAGCGGAGGCACCCGGACCAGCGGTGGCGCCCGCCGGACGGGCTGCATCCCACCACCGCACCACACGGAGAACCGATTCATCCGGGGAGCCCCGGGAAAGAAGGTCGCCATGAGCGTGGATTCCTCTGCGAGCCAGGCGGAGACGCTCGAACGCTCGATGCTCGAGGGCAAGGACCGCGAGCAACTGCTCACCATCGCCGCCGCGCTGGGCGTGAAGGGCAGCTCGCGGGCCAAGAAGGCCGACATCATCGACAAGATCCTGGCCCAGACCTCCGGTGCCGCCCCGGGTTCGGGCGGCGGCGGACGGCGCGGGCGAGCCCGTACGGGTTCGGGTTCCGGTTCGGGTGAGGCCGGCGAGGCCGAGGCGGCTGGCTCACCCGCTCCCTCGCCGACCGGCACGGCCGAGGCCGGCCTTTCCGCCGCCGCCTCCGACGCATCGACCGAGGCCGGGCCCGGGATCACCGCGGCGGCTGCGGCGTCGAGCGGGCCGGTGCCGGCACCGAGTGCGCAGGGGGCCGGGCCGAGCGCGCCGACGGGGCCGACGGGGGAGCCGCCGGCGTCTCCCGCCCCCTCCACACCGCCTGCCGGCGTCGCCGCCGCGCCGGCCACTCCTGCCGCCCCCGCTCCCGTGCCCGCCGCCCCCGCTGCGCAGGACGAGGAGCCGCCGGCGGAGTGGGAGCTCGACTTCGGCACGGCCGTCGAGGTGCCCGCCGACGGTGGTGGCGCGGCCGCCGGTGGCAACGGCGACGCCGACCGCCGCGAGGGCGGGCCGAACGGCGACGTCGAGCGCAGCGGCCGGCCGCCACTCGGGCCGACCTTCGCCACCCTCGGCGAGCAGGGCCCGCAGAGCGATCAGCGCGAGGGGAGCAGCCGCCGACGCCGCCGCAACCGCAACCGCGACCGGCGAGGCGACGGGCCCCAGGGCGCCGATCGGGCCGTATTCGAGCAGCAGGGCGCGACCGGCTTCGCCCCCGCTCGCGCCGACGAGCTCGGCCAAGCATTGAGCACCGAGCCCATCGAGGTCGCCGGCTTTCTCGACCTGCGCGACGAGGGCTACGGCTTCCTCCGGGTGCACGGCTACCTGCCCAGTCGCGACGACGTCTACATCTCGGTCAAGCAGACCCGGCAGTACGGATTGCGCAAGGGCGACCACGTCACCGGGCTGTCCCGCGCGGCCGCCCGCAACGAGAAGAACCCGGCCTTGCTGCGCCTCGACACGGTGAACGGCGACGATCCCGAGAAGGCACGCAACCGGCCTCGGTTCGAGGATCTCACGCCGCTCGTCCCCGACGAGAAGCTCCGGCTGGAGACCCCGGCCGACCCGACGAACATGACGGCGCGCATCATCGACCTCATCGCGCCGATCGGGAAGGGCCAGCGCGGCCTCGTGGTGTCGCCGCCCAAGGCGGGCAAGACGACGCTGCTCAAGACCATCGCCACCTCGATCGAGCGCAACAACCCCGAGGTGAAGCTCATGGTGCTGCTCCTCGACGAGCGGCCCGAGGAGGCCACCGACTGGCGCCGCACGGTCGATCGCGGCGAGGTCATCTCCTCCACCTTCGACCGTCCCAGCGACGAGCACACCCACGTGGCCGAGCTCGCCATCGAGCGGGCCAAGCGCATGGTCGAGACGGGCGCCGACGTCGTCATCGTGCTCGATGGCATCACCCGGCTCTCCCGGGCCTACAACCTGGCCGCCCCGGCCACGGGGCGCATCATGTCGGGCGGCATCGACGCCGGCGCCCTCTATCCGCCCAAGAAGTTCTTCGGCGCCGCCCGCAACATCGAAGAAGGCGGGTCGCTCACCATCCTGGCCACTGCGCTGGTGGAGACGAACAGCCGCATGGACGACGCCATCTTCGAGGAGTTCAAGGGCACCGGCAACATGGAGCTCCGTCTCGACCGCAAGCTGGCCGAACGCCGCATCTACCCCGCCATCGACGTGGATGCCTCGTCCACGCGGCACGAGGAGCTGCTGTTCGACCGCAAGCAGCTGCAGCAGGTGTGGAAACTCCGCCGGGTGCTGTCGGGCCTGGCCGCCGACGGTTCGGCCGAGGCCGGCCTCAACCTGCTGGTCGACCGCCTGCGGACGTTCCGCACCAACGACGACTTCCTGGCCGAGGTCGCCAAGCAGCCCTCGGCCATGTGAGCTTCAGGAGCACCTGTATGAAGACCGACATCCACCCCACCTACGCCGACACCACCGTGCACTGCTCGTGCGGCAACACCTTCACCACCCGCTCCACCAAGGGCGGCGACATCCACGTCGAGCTGTGCAACGAGTGCCATCCGTTCTTCACCGGCAAGCAGAAGCTGGTCGACTCGGGTGGTCGCGTCGAGCGCTTCCAGCGCCGCTACGGCCGGCGCGAGGGCGGCAAGGGCGCCAAGGGCAAGAAGTAGCCCGGGGCGTGGACCCCGAGCGCCGCCGCGCGCTGCTGGCGCAGAAGCTCGCGGCCCTCGTGCGCGACCACGAAAGGGCTGGGGGCGCCACCGCCGTGGCGGGCACTGTTCCGGGCACGTTCGCCGGGGGCGCCGCCCTCGTCGCCGGCGATACTGCCTGGGTGCTGGCCGACGAGCGCCCCGAGCGCGCCCTCGGCCCCGCCCTCGCCTGGGCGCGCGCCCAGCGCGCCACCGACCTGCACCTGCTGGCCGAGGCGGGCACCGGGCTGCTCGCCCGGCGCGCCGCCGAGTTCGCCACCCCGCCCACCGTGCTGTTCGTCGCTGGCCGCGACCTGCTGCCCGCCGTCGCCGAGCCGCTCGCCGAGCCGCCCGCCGTCGATCCCCGCCTCGAGCCGCTGCGGGACGTGATCGCCGCGGGCGGCGCTCTCCCCGTCGTCGAGCACGGCGTGCTCGGGGGCGAGGTGGCCGGGCTCGAGGTGTGCCGAGCCGTCGTCGACCCCGATGTGGACGTTGTGCGGCTCGAGGTAGGCGTAGGCGCCCACGATCGGGAGGCCTTCCTGCTGGTGCACGGCGACGTGCCTCCCTCCGAGGCTCTGGCCACCGTCGTCGCCCGGGTCCGCGAGGCCCGCCGGCCGGGCGCCGAGCCCCATCCCCTGAACCGCCTGGGCAAGGAGCGCGTCCTGCGGGAACGGCTGGTCGCCGAACCCGGCCGGGTGGGCGCGGCCACCTTGGCGGCGGTGCCGCCCCCGGTGCCCCGGCCCAACCTGAAGGACCCGGTGCCGTGCGTGGCCGCCGGCACCGACGGTGACGGTGCCCCGGTGGTGGTCGTGTGCTCGGTGGGCATCGACCTCGACCTCGTGCCCTTCGCCGCCGACGCCCGGCTGGCCACGGCCCCCGACGGCCGTCTCGTGCTCGCCGTCCCCGAGCGCGACGCCCACCCGGTGACGCGTGCTCTGGCCGCCGCCCTCCGCCGCCCGGCCGAAGTCGTCCCCGTCTGACGCCCACCGCCAGCGGGCGCCCGGCCCGCGCCCGGGCCCCGCCGGTGCACCGCCGAGGTGCGCCGCCGAGGTGCACATCCCTGCCTTGGGCAGCCGAATGCACCGTAGAGGTGCAGATCCCTGACTGAAGCGGCGTTCGTCAGGCGATGGAGAGGTCGCCCCGGGGATGGCGGCAGAACGACGTGAGCGTCGGCCCTCCCTCACCGAGGTGCTCGACGCCGGTGCGGGCGAAGCCCAACCGCTCGTAGAACGAGTGGTTGCGGGGGTTGGCCGACTCGAGGTGCACCGGGACGCCGGCATCCTCGCTGGCCGCCAGCACGGGGGCGATCACCTCGACCCCCAGCCCCTTGCCCTGGAGGGAAGGTTCGACGCCGAGGATGTGGAGGTAGAGGTGCGGCTCGGTCGGGCGGTGGGGGCCGGCGGTGGCGAAACCGGTGAGCACTCGGGTGGCGTGCTCGTGGCTCGTCAGCTCGGCCAGCAACTGGTGCAGGGACGGGGCGCCGGGCGGCGGACCGGCGCCCCGCTGTTCGGGGCGCAGCCACAAGACGGCGGCGGCGCCATCGAGGCAGTTGACCACGCCGCCATGGAGGTAGGCGTCGACGAACCACCCCAACCAGGCCGCCGCGTGCTCGGGGCGCCGGGCCGGGTCGGGCAGGGCCCAGGCGATGATCGGGTCGTCGACGAAGGCCCGCGCCAGCATCGAGCGCAACTCACCGGCGTCGGCTCGGGTAGCGGAGCGCACCGGGGCCATCGGCCTGCAGTATGACCGGCCGGGCGCGCCAGCGCCCCCGGACGGGCGCCGGGGGCGGTGGGTGAGCGGCGGGGCTCGGCGCCGGCGACCGTCAGCTGGCGGAGCCCGCCTGGGCGGCCTCGTCGGAGCTGTCGGCCTTGCTGTCCTCGCCCAGTTCGCCGGCCGACGTCGATACCGGCGCGTTGCTGATCTCGATGCGGCGCGTGCCGGCCTTGGCCGACATGGGGACTGTGACGGTGAGGACGCCCGAGTCGAACGTCGCCGTGACCCGGTCGAGGTCGAGGGTGTCGCCGAGCACGATCTGGCGGCTCATCGTGCCGTACGGGCGCTCGGCCAGGAACACGTGGTCACCCTCACGGGTGGCGCTCTCGCGCTCGGCGCGCACGCTGAGGACACGGCGCTCGAGGGACAACTCGACGTGATCCTCGGGCACGCCGGGCAGGTCGAAGGTGAGCATCAGGCGCTCGTCGCGCTGGATGGCGTCCACCGGGATCTGACGGTCGAGCACCGGCCGGGGGCCGGAGCCGAAGAAGTTGGCCGCCAGGCGGTCGAACTGGCTGAGGGGGACGAACCGAGTCGTCATGGCCGCAGGCACTCCTTGTCTTCGAGACGATCGAACATTGATAGGCTCAGAATACAAGAAGCACACCATATGGACAAGAGAAAACATGAGCGTTTGACGTTCAGATCCGGGAAGCCGGGCACGGCCGTAGTCTCGTTCGCATGTTGGAACGGCTCGGTGGCCTCGAGAGTGAGCTGCTCGCCGTCGAGCAGCGGCTGTCCGACCCGTCCGTACTGGCCGACCCTCGCCGGCTGCGCGACGAGAGCCGGCGGCACAAGGAGCTCACCCCCGTCGTCGCGGCCTACCGCCGGTACCGCTCGCGCCTGGAGGACCTGGCCGTGGCCCGCGAGATGCTCACCGACGCCACCGGGGACGACCGCGAAGCCATGCGGGCGGAGGCGGCCGAGGCCGAAGCCGAGCTCGCCCAGCTCACCGAGGAGCTGAAGACGCTGCTGCTGCCCAGGGATCCCAACGACGGCCGCACCATCATCGTGGAGATCCGTGGGGCCGAGGGCGGCGAGGAGGCCAACCTCTTCGCCCGGGACCTGTTCCAAATGTACGAGGGCTACGCGGCGCGCCGCGGCTGGGCCCTGGAGGTGCTGTCGGCCGACTCCTCCGACCTCGGCGGCTTCAACCAGATCGTGTTCACGGTGAGTGGCGACGACGCCTGGAGCCACCTCAAGTTCGAAGGCGGGCCGCACCGCGTGCAGCGGGTGCCCGTCACCGAGAGCCAGGGCCGCATCCACACCAGCTCGGCCACCGTGCTGGTGCTGCCCGAGGCCGAAGAGGTCGACATCGACATCGACCCGAACGACCTCCAGATCGACGTCTACCGGTCGTCGGGGCCCGGGGGACAGAGCGTCAACACCACCGACTCGGCCGTGCGCATCACCCACAAGCCCACCGGAGTGGTGGTGGCCATGCAGGACGAGCGCAGCCAGCTGCAGAACCGGGCCCGGGCCATGCGCGTGCTCCGGGCCCGGCTCGTGCAGCTGGAGAGGGAGCGCCAGCAAGCCGAGCTGGCGGCCGAGCGCCGCTCGCAGGTGGGCGGCGGCGGGCGCAGCGAGAAGATCCGCACGTACAACTTCAAGGAGAACCGGGTCACCGATCACCGCATCGGGCTCACCCTGTACCGGTTGCAGGACGTCCTGGCCGGCGACCTTGACGCCGTCGTGGAGCCCTTCATCGCCGCCGAGCGGGCCCGGCAGCTGTCCGAGGTCTCGGGTGCCGCCGTCTGAGCTCACCTGGGGCCGGCTGCACGCTGACACCGCCACCGTCCTCGGCTCGGCCGTCGAAGCCCGGTGGGTGTGCGAGACGGCGGCCGGCGCCGCCGGCGACGAGTGGGCCCTCCTGCTCCCTCACGCCGTACCGGCGCGGGCGGTGGCGTGCGTCGAGGCCATGGTGGCGCGCCGGCGGGCGGGCGAGCCTCTGCAGTACGTCCTGGGGGCGTGGGCCTTCCGCACGGTCGACCTCGCCGTCGACCGGCGCGTGCTCATCCCCCGGCCCGAGACCGAGCAGGTCGTCGAGGTCGCCCTCACCGAGGCCGAGGCGCGGGCGCGGGCGGCGCGCCGCGGTGGCCCCGCCGGGCGCCGGCCGCTGCTCGTGGCCGACCTCGGTACGGGCTCGGGAGCCATCGCCATCGCCCTCGTGTGCGAGCTGCCCCTGGGGGCGGCCACGGTGTGGGCCACCGACGTGTCCCCCGACGCCCTCGCCGTCGCCAGCGCCAATCTCGCCGGGGCCGGCCGGCCGGCCGCCCAGGTCCGCCTGGCCGAGGGCTCGTGGTATGCCGCCCTGCCCGCCGACGCGGCCGGCTGCTTCGACCTCGTGGTAGCCAACCCGCCCTACGTGGCCACCGGTGACGACGTGGGGGCCGAGGTGCGGGAGTGGGAGCCGCCGGAAGCGCTGTTCGCGGGCGCCGACGGCCTCGACGCCCTGCAGGCGGTCATCGCCGGCGCCCCCCAGTGGCTGACGCCCGGGGGCGTGCTCGTGTGCGAGATCGGGGCCGAGCAGGGCGACGCGGTGCGGGCGCTGGCCGCAGCCGCCGGCCTCGCCGACGTCGACGTGCGCCCCGACCTGGCCGGCCGGGACCGCATCCTCGTCGCCCGGCGCGTCGCCTGACCGTGCGCAGCGCCGCCGAGGAGCGCCACTTTCGTCAGTTCGCGTCGTTGAACAGCCGAAAGCGACGACAGTGTCGTCATCCGTCGGGCTGGGGTGGCTCCAGCCGGAGGGCCTCGCGCAGGAAGTCGAGCTGCAGGCGCAGCAGGTTCTCGGCCACCACCTCTTGGGGCGTCATGTGGGTCACCCCCGACAGGGGCAGCACGCGATGCGGTCGGCCTGATCCCAAGAGGGCGCTCGACAGCTGGAGGGTGTGGGCCGCCACCACGTTGTCGTCGGCCAGGCCGTGCACGAGCAGCAGCGGCCGCTGCAGCTCGCCGGCGTCGGGGAGGAGCGAGCAGGCGTCGTACGGGCCGGGGTCGGCGGTGGGGTCGCCCAGGTAGCGCTCCGTGTAGTGGCTGTCGTACAGGCGCCATTCGGTGACAGGGGCGCCGGCGATGGCGGCGTGGAAGACGTCGGGGCGGCGCAGCACGGCGAGGGCGGCGAGGTAGCCGCCGAAGCTCCAGCCGCGGATGGCCACCCGACTGAGGTCGAGGCGGGGCTGGTCGGCGGCCAGCGCGTGCAGGCCGTCGACCTGGTCCTCGAGCACCGGGCCGGCGAGGTCGCGGTACACGGCGCGCTCCCATTCGGGACCCCGGCCGGGCGTGCCCCGGCCATCGATCACGACGACGGCGAAGCCCTGGTCGGCGAACCACTGGCTGGTGAGGTGGGCGGCCCGGGCGGCCACGGCGCGCTGGGCGTGCGGCCCCCCGTAGGGGTCGAGCAGCACGGGCAGGGGAGCGTCGTCGGCGCCCGTCGGGGCGGCCGTCGGGCCGGCCGTCGGGCTGGCCGTCGTGCCGGCCGTTGTGCTGGCCGTTGTGCCGGCCGTCGGGCTGGCCGTTGTGCCGGGCAGCAGCAGGGCGGCCTGCAGGCGGCGCGCGCCAACGCGCCGCAGGTGCACCTGCGGGTGAACGAGGGGCTCCTCGGCGAAGCTGGCCAGCTCGGGCCCGCCGATCACCGCGGTGCGCGCCCGGGGGGCGTCCAGGGTGGCCGAGCGCAGCACGACGGTGTCGCCCCCGGCGGCGGCCGAGTGGACCCCGGGTTCGACGCTCAGCCGCTCGCACGGGGCGTCGGGCGGGGCGGCGGCGTGCCAGCGGTAGACGTGGATCTCCGCGGGCTGGTCGGGCTCGCTGGCGCTGAACACGACGCGGTCAGCGGCCGCGTCCACGATGGCGCGCACCTGCAGGCTGGCGGGGGTGACCGGTACGCCGTCCACGCACACCCGCCGGGCGCCGTCGCGGTCGGCCGCCGTCACCAACCGGCCGTCGCCCAGCCACGCGGGCGTGCCCGCCACGAGCTCGACCCACTGGTCGTCGGCGTCCTCGAGCACCACCGTGGTGGCGCCCGTGACGGGATCGGCCACCAAGGTCTGGGTGCGGCGCTGATCGCGCGACTGGACCACGAGGGTGAGCCCGTGGTCGGGCCAGGCCACGTCGGCCAGGTACGGGAACCTGCTGCGGTCCCAGGCGACCTCGACCCGCCGGCCGTCGAGCCCGAGCACGTGCAGGGTGACGTCGGCGTTGGCGGTGCCGGCGGCCGGGTAGGCGAGCTCGGTCGGCGCCCGTTCCGGTGCGGCCAGATCGGCGACGTACCAGCGACGGACCGCAGTGATGTCGACCCGGGCAGCGGCGATGGCCTCGCCGTCGGGCGCCCACCAGTAGCCCCGGCTGCGGTCCATCTCCTCGGCGGCGATGAACTCGGCCGTGCCCCAGGAGATGTCCGGGTCGTCCTCGCTCGCCAAGGTCCGGGTGGTCCCGTCGAGCTCGGCGACCCGCAACTCACGACCGCAGACGTACGCCACCCGCCGGGCCGGGGGGTCGGGCCGGGGGTCGAACACGGGTCCGTCGACGACCAGCTCCCGGGCGGCCGCCGAGATCAGCCCGGCAGTGAACAGGCGCCCGGCGAGGGCGAAGGCGGCGACGCGCCCGTCGGCGTCGGTGGCGTAGGCGACGACGCCTCCGGCGCTCTCGCGCGCCCGCTCCCGCCGGGCCCGCTCCTCGGCCGGCAGGTCGTCGTCACCGCCTCCGGGCGTGGCCAGCAGGACGCGCGGGTCGGCCACGAGGCGCTCGACGCCGGACTCCACGTCGAGGACCCACAGCTGGTTCACCGGGTCGCTCCCGCCCGCCGACCGGCAGAACACCACCCTCCGTCCGTCGGGCGACACCCTGATCGTGCGGGGCTCGCCCAGGGTGAGGCGCTGGGTGCGGGCGTACTGGCGCGGGAAGGTGTCAGGAGCGGAGCGCACGGCGGGGCAGCCTGCCACCGGCCGGCGCTCCGGTCGCACTATGGGTGCAGGTCACCGACGGGGTCGAGCCGCACCGAGCGGCCCACCCACTCGCCGGCGCACATCGCCTTGGCCACGTCGGGATCGGGTGAGCGCCCCCAGGCCCGCCGCCCGTCGGGCAGGAGGCAGGCGGCGTAGGCGATCTCGGGGGCACCGTCGCGGTCATGCATGACGCTGTAGGCCTCGACGGTGACGGTGCCCGCAGCGGCGTCGCCCTCGGCCACTCCCCGGCGGGGGAGAGCGTCGATCTCGTCCTGGGGCTCGACCGTCCGGAACCCGTCGGCCGGCGGCGAGGTGGCGTACACGCCGAAGCCGTGCTTGGTGCAGTAGCCGCCGTTGGCCCACACCAGTGCGGTCTGCCCGGCGCCCTCGCGCAGCTCGCGAGCGACGGTGGCGATGCCGTGCATCGAGTAGTTGTTCCAGGGGCCGCCGGCGAACGTGAGCCCGCCGGTGCGGGTGAGCGAACGGGAACCGTCGGTGGGCAAGCCGAGCGCGGCGGCGCCGATCTGCACCGCCGAGGGGAAGCACGAGTAGAGGTCGACCAGGTCGACGTCGTCGATGCCGAGCCCCGCCAGCGCCAGGGCCGCCCGCCCGCCCACGCGCACCGCCGGGGAACTGCGCAGGTCCTCCCGGTGGGAGACGAACAGGTGGTCGTGACAGTCGGCGCCCGCCCGGGGGAACACCCACCGGTCCTCGGCCACGCCCAGGGCCCGGGCCCGCTCGACCGAGCACAGCAGCACGGCGGCGGCCAGGTCGACGTCGTTGTTGGAGTTCATGTACTTCGGGTAGGGCAGGCCGATCATCCGGTTGTCGGGACCGACGGCGCGGATCTCCTCGGCGCTCAGCCGCTCGCGCACCCACGCATAGGGGTTGGTGGAGGCGACCTCGGAGAACCGGGCCCACAGCTCGGAGATGCGCACCTGGTGGGTGTCGAGGTCCTCGCCCGCCTCGGCCCGCAGGGCGGTCTCGAACATCGGGTACACCTGCACCGGCATGGTGATCTCGAGGGCCACCTCGGCGGGGTGGCTCATGTCCAGCTCGGAGCCGATGCGGCGGGTGGGGTCGTCGGGATAGCGGGGCCAGTCGGGCTTGACCCCGGCCCGGCGGGCCCGGCCCCGGCTGCGCCAGGTCTCGCCCCCGGCCAGCAGGGCGAGGTCGAGCCGGCCCGCCTGGATCTCGGCGGCGGTGGCGTTCACGAGCATCTGCGGTGAGTTCCCGCCGGCGGTGGTGAGGGCGGTCTCGGCCGTCGTGACCCCCAGCTCGTCGGCGACGGCCCGAGCAGGATCGCGGTAGCGCCAGCTGTAGAGCTCGACGATCCGGATCGAATCAGGATCGGGCACCGCGCTCAACCCGGCGTCGGCGGCCGCCTGGCGCGCCGCGTCGGCCATCAACGCGGCCGGCGAGCGGGCGTCGTCGACCCCTTCGGCCCGCTGCACCGCCTGGCCGGCGCCGACGAGGACAGGGGTGCGGGGATCGAGGGCCATCGCCCGACGTTAGGAGTCGCCGGAGGGAGGGGCCAATGGCCAGGAGCCGACGGGCAGGCGGCCGGTACGCTCGGCCGGTGCTACGCGTCGCCATCGGCTCCGACCACGCCGGTTTCGGGCTGAAGCAGCACCTGGTCGTGGCGCTGGCGCAGCGGGGGCACGACGTGCTCGACCTCGGCACGCACGCCCCCGAACCGATGGTCGACTACCCGCCCATCTGCGCCGCCGTCGGGCGGGCCGTGGTGGAGGGCCGGGCCGACCGGGGAATCGTCCTCGGCGGTAGTGGCCAGGGCGAGCAGATCGCCGCCAACAAGGTGCACGGTGTGCGCGCCGCGCTGTGCCACGACCTGTGGACCGCCCGCCTGGCCCGCCAGCACAACGACGCCAACGTGCTCTCCATGGGCGGCCGCATCGTCGCGCCCCCGCTGGCCGAGGAGATCATGGGCGTGTGGCTCGACACCGCCTTCCAGGGCGGGCGCCACCAGCAGCGCCTCGACGAGATCACCGCCATCGAGAAGGAACAGGAGGGCTGAGCGTGCCCTGGCCCAGTGACACCGACCCCGACGACGAGCTGTTCGGCATCCTCGAGCGCGAGCTCGAACGCCAGACCACCACGGTGCAGCTGATCGCCAGCGAGAACTTCGCCTCGCCGGCGGTGCTGCGGGCCACCGGGTCGGTGCTCACCAACAAGTACAGCGAGGGCTACCCCGGAAAGCGCTACTACGGCGGCAACGCCGTCATCGACGAGGCCGAGGAGCTGGCGCGCCAGCGAGTCAAGGCGCTGTTCGGGGCCGACCACGCCAACGTGCAGCCCCACTCGGGGGCCAACGCCAACATGGCCGTGTACCTCGCCTTCCTGCAGCCGGGCGACACCGTGATGGGCCTCAGCCTCGACCACGGCGGCCACCTCACCCACGGCTCGCCGGCCAACGCCAGCGGCCAGCTCTACCGCTTCGTCAGCTACCGCCTCACCAAGGGCGACGAGCGCATCGACATGGACGAGGTGCGCGACCTCGCCCTGACCCACCGGCCCAAGCTGCTCGTCACCGGCGCCACTGCCTATCCCCGGCGCATCGACCCCGAGCCGTGGCGCGCCATCGCCGACGAGTGCGGCGCCCTGCTGGTGTTCGACGCCGCCCACATCGCCGGCCTCATCGCCGGCGGCGTACATCCCGACCCGGTGCCCTACGCCGACATCGTCACCTTCACCACCCACAAGACGCTGCGGGGCCCGCGGGGCGGCGCCATCATCTGCAAGGCCGAGCACGCCCAGGCCATCGACAAGGCCATCTTCCCGGGCCTGCAGGGTGGGCCGTTGGAGCACGTGATCGCGGCCAAGGCGGTGGCCTTCCGGGAGGCGATGCACCCGTCGTTCCGGGACTACGCCGCCCAGATCGTGGCCAACGCCGCCGCTCTGGCCGAGGGGCTGGCGGCCGAGGGGTTCCGCCTGGTGTCGGGCGGCACCGACAACCACCTGATGCTGGTCGACCTGCGCACGTTCGACGCCGAGCTCACCGGCAAGGACGCCCAGATCACCCTCGATCGGGCCGGCATCACGCTCAACAAGAACACCGTGCCCGACGACCCGCGCAGCCCGTTCGTGGCCTCAGGCGTGCGCATCGGCACCCCGGCGGTCACCACCCAGGGGATGCGTGAGCCGGAGATGGCCGAGATCGCCGCGCTCATCGGGCGGGCGCTGCGCGGCCGTCACGACGACGCCGAGCTGGCGGCGGTGCGCGACGACGTGGCCGCCCTGTGCTCCAAGTTCCCCGTCTACTGACGGCGCGTTGGGTCAGCAGGGAACCCCGACGGCGGGAGCGCCGCGCCGCTTCGGTCAGGGATTTGCACCTCTACGGTGCACTCGCCTGCCCAAGGCAGGAATGTGCACCTCCCGCGGGCCGGGCCGGATGGGTCAGATGGAGAAGTCGTCGGCCGCCCAGGTGCCGGTGGCGGTGGGGCGCACGGCGGTGGCGGTGGGTCGTCCCACCACGGAGGTCTCCAGGTCGTCCACGCGCGACAAGAGCGAGGTGAGGCTGGCGCCCACCAGGTCGGGGAGGCGGGCGTCGTCCAGCTCGACGGCGGCAGGGGCGATCCTCGTGTCACGCCGGCCGGGCACGAGGGCCTGACCGGGGACGCCCACGACCACCGAGTTGGCGGGGACGCTGCGCACGACGACGGCGTTGGCGCCGATGCGGCTGCCCTCGCCCACTTCCACCGGGCCGAGCACCCGGGCGCCGGCGCCGATCATCACCCGGTCGCGCACCGTGGGGTGGCGCTTGGTGCGCTCGAGGCTGGTGCCGCCGAGGGTGACGCCGTGGTACAGCGTGACGTCCTCGCCCACTTCGGCCGTCTCCCCGATGACGACGCCCATGCCGTGGTCGATGAACAGTCCGGGCCCGATGCGGGCGGCCGGGTGGATTTCGATGCCGGTCCACCAGCGGGCCGCCTGGGACACCGCCCGGCCGGCGAACCGCTGCCTCCGGTTCCACAGCCAGTGGGCCGCCCGGTGCGCCCACACGGCGTGGACGCCGGGGTAGAGGAGGGCGACCTCGACGGCCGAGCGGGCCGCCGGGTCGCGCTCGAGGGCCGCCTGGATGTCGCGGCGCCACGGCCGCACGTCGGTCCGCCGCAACATGTCAGTCCACCAGGTCGGCGAACAAGGCGGTGCTGAGGTAGCGCTCGCCGAAGGACGGGATGACCACCACGATCAGCTGGCCGGCGTTCTCCGGTCGCTTGGCCACGTGCACGGCGGCCCACACCGCCGCCCCCGACGAGATGCCGACGAGCAGTCCTTCCTCGGCGGCCATGCGCCGGGCGGTGGCGAAGGCGTCGTCGTTGGTTACGGTGACGACCTCGTCGATGACCTTGGTGTCGAGGATGGCGGGCACGAAGCCGGCGCCGATGCCCTGGATGGGATGAGGACCCTTCTGGCCGCCCGACAGCACCGCCGAGGCCGCCGGCTCCACCGCCACCATCTGCACCGACGGCTTGCGCTCCTTCAGCACCTCGCCCACACCGGTGACGGTGCCGCCGGTGCCCACGCCGGCCACGACGATGTCGACGGCGCCGTCGGTGTCCCGCCAGATCTCCTCGGCCGTGGTGCGGCGGTGGATCTCGGGGTTGGCCGGATTCTCGAACTGCTGGGGCATGAAGTAGCGGGAGTCGCTCTTCACGAGCTCCTCGGCCTTGGCGATGGCGCCGGCCATGCCGTCGGGGCCGGGCGTGAGGATGAGCTCGGCCCCGTAGGCCCGCAGCAGCAGGCGCCGCTCGGTGCTCATCGTCTCGGGCATCGTGAGCACGACCCGATAGCCCCGAGCAGCGGCCACCATGGCCAGGGCGATCCCGGTGTTGCCGCTGGTGGGCTCGACGATGATGGTGTCGGGCCCGATGAGGCCGTCGCGCTCGGCGGCGTCGATCATCGCCACCCCGATCCGGTCCTTCACGCTGTGGGCCGGGCTGTAGAACTCGAGCTTGGCCACCACGTCGGCGCCGGCCCCGTCGGTGACCCGATGGAGCCGGACGAGGGGGGTGTTGCCCACGAGCTGGGTGACGTCGTCAGCGATGCGCGCCATGAGATGTGCCTCCTGGGATCGGTCTACCCCGATTAAACCCGAGTCTTGCGGTCGGGATTCCGCGGGCGGCGGATCCGGCTGGCCCGGTCGGCGGCGGCCCGGCTCGTAGCATCGCCCGCCGATGCCGGATTTCGAGGGCTACGCCATCGTCGGTGGCGTCGCCGCTGTCGTCACCCTGGTGGCGACGCCCCTCGTTCGCCTGCTGGCGTTCCGCATCGGCGCCGTCGTGCTTCCCGACGAGCGCCGGGTGCACACCGAGCCGACCCCCACCATCGGGGGTGTGGCCATGTACGTGGGCTTCCTGGCGGCGATGTTCGTGGCCTCACGGATGGACCGGTTCTCCGACCTGTTCGTCGCCAACTCCGAGCCGTTGGGCGTCGTGCTGGCCGCCACCGTCGCCCTCGCCGTGGGCCTGGCCGACGACCTGTGGGAGTGGTCGGCGCCGGCCAAGGTGGCCGGCCTGGTGATCGCCGGCAGCGTCCTGTCGATCTTCGGCGTGGTGATGTTCTACTTCCGCGTCCCGTTCTTCGACCTGGTGATCCTGTCCGACGACCTGAAGCCGCTCGTGACCGTCCTGTGGGTCATCGGGATGGCCAACGCCGTCAACCTCATCGACGGCCTCGACGGGCTGGCCGCGGGCATCGTGGCCATCGCCGCCGGCACGTTCTTCCTCTACGGCCAGCAGTTGCTCGGCCAGGACCCGCCCCTGCTCGACCCGTCCAACATCGGGCCGCTGATCGCCATCGTCGTGCTCGGCATCTGCGTGGGCTTCCTGCCCCACAACTTCAACCCGGCCAAGATCTTCATGGGCGACGGGGGCGCCCTCATGCTCGGCCTGCTCATGGCCGCCTCCACGAGCGTGGTGGGCGGGCGGGTCGACCGGCCCTTCTCGGGCCAGACCTACTTCTTCTTCGCCCCCCTGTTCATCCCGCTGGTGATCCTGGGCGTGCCCGTGCTCGACGTGGCCTGGGCCATCGTGCGGCGGGCCTACCGCCGCCACGGGGTGGCCACGGCGGACAAGGGCCACCTGCACCACCGGCTCATGGCCCTCGGGCACGGCCAGCGCCGCAGCGTGCTGATCCTGTGGCTGTGGACGGCCCTGCTGTCGGGGTTCGTCCTGTACCCCACCTACACCGGGGACGGCGACGCCATCGTCCCCCTGGGCATCGCCGCCCTGGGCCTCGCGTTGTACACCGTGCTGCATCCCGAGGCCCGCCGTACCCGGGCCGAGCAGAAGTAGCGCCGGTTACCCCCGGGGGTCACACCCCCGCCGTACACTCGTTCGGGTGGCGGAGTCCCTCCAGCCCCTGAGCGACGGCCTGAACGCCGACCAGCTCGATGCCGTCGTGCACGGCGACGGGCCGCTGCTCGTCATCGCCGGGGCGGGCTCGGGCAAGACCAGGGTGCTCACCCACCGCATCGCCCACCTCATCACCGATCAGGGCGTCAGCCCGTTCCGCATCCTGGCCATCACGTTCACCAACAAGGCGGCCGACGAGATGCGGTCCCGGGTGCGGTCGCTGGTGGGGCCGGTCGCCGACAAGATGTGGGTGTCGACGTTCCACTCGGCGTGCGTGCGGATCCTGCGGCGTGACGCCGGGCGGCTGGGGTACCCGTCCGGGTTCTCGATCTACGACCAGGCCGACGCCCAGCGGCTCACGGGCTACGTCATCCGCGACCTGGGGCTCGACGCCAAGAAGTTCACGCCCCGGGGGGTCCACGCCACCATCAGCGCGGCCAAGAACGACCTCGTCCTGGCCGACGAGTACACGCAGCGGGCGAGTTCCATCTGGGAGCGCAAGATCGCCGACGTCTACCGCGAGTACCAGGCCCGGCTCGAACGGGCCGGCGCCATGGACTTCGACGACCTGCTCACCGTCACCGTGCGCCTGTTCCGCCAGTGCCCCGACGTGCTGGCCCAGTACCAGGAGCGCTTCGAGCACATCCTGGTGGACGAGTACCAGGACACCAATGCCGCCCAGAACGAGATCGTGCTGCTGCTGGGCGCCCATCACGGCAACGTCACGGTGGTGGGTGACTCCGACCAGTGCCTGCCCCCGGGCACGCTCGTGCGGGTGCCGGAGGGCGTGGTGCCCATCGAGACCGTTGTGGAGGGCGACGTCGTGCTCGGCACCGGGGGGCGGGCGGCGCTGGTGCCGGGCAAGGTGTCGGTGGCCAAGCGGGGCCGGTACGGCGGGCCGCTGGTCACCGTCAGCGCCGGGGGCGCGTGCGTGCGGGCCACACCGGGCCACCTCATCCCCGCTTGTGTGACGGTTGCCGTGGAGGGGTCACCGCAAGCGTCACACAAGCGGGTCGAGCTGGTGATGTTCGCCGCCGGCGACCGGGGCCACCGCGTCGAGGCGGGTGGGCGAGTGCGGGCGTGGGCCGACTACGTGGAGGCGTTGGCGGAGGCCCGTTCGCTTGCCGCGATGGGCGCCGGCGAGTTGCGGCGGCGGGCGCAGATCGAGGGCCGGGTGTACGACCTCCTGCCCGCAGGTGACGTGCG
>JBIOZN010000481.1:0-6701 GCA_044871175.1 Acidimicrobiales bacterium
GCGCCTACGGTCGCCGCCGCGTCCACCGCCAAGCGAGTGTCGTTGGCCGTCACCGGAGCCTGACCGGTGCTGGTCGTGCTGACGTCGGCCAAGGGCTCGCCCGGCGTCACCACGGCGGGGCTCGTGCTGGCCGGACTGAGCGGCGGCGTGCTGGTGGAGTGCGACCCCGCCGGCGCGGACGTGCGCTGCTGGTCGGCCGCCGTGCAGGGCGAGGGGGCCGGGCTCGTCGAGCTCGTCCATCGCCTGCGGGCCGGCGAGCCCGATCCCGACGAGCTGGTGGGTGCCTGGGCCGACGAACCCTGGCCCGGGATCCGCGTGGTCACCGGGCCGCCCTCGGCACCGATGGCGCAGAACACCCTCGCCGCCGGCACCGAACGGCTGGCGGCGGCCCTGGCCGCGGCCCGCCGGCCGGTGCTGGTCGACATCGGGCGCTGGTCGACGACACCGGGAGTCGCGCCCCTCGTGCGGGCGGCTGCCGCGGTGGCGGTGGTGGTCCGCCCCACCGTCGACGGAGTCGCCCACGCGCGCGGCCTTATCGCTGCGCTGGATCCGGTGGCGGTGGCGGTCTGGCTGCTCCTGGTCGGCGACCGGCCCTACCGGGCCGCCGACGTGGCCGACGCCTTGCAGGTGCCGCTGTGGGGCGCGCTGGCCCTCGACGCCGCGGGCGTCGCCGTCCTCATGGCCGACGGGGTGGCCGGCCGGCGGTGGCCCCGCACCGAGCTGGCCCGTTCGGCTGTCCCGCTCATCAACGTGTTCGCCGGCGACGAGGAGACGACCGCGGTGGCCACGACGGATCGGCCCGGCCCCGAGCTCGGCGCCCGTGGCCGTGGCTGACCGCCTGCGCCTGCAGGCCGAGGTGCGCGAGCGCGTCGCCAGCGAGGTGGCGCGGTGGATGGCCGCGCTCGAGTCCGATGGGCGCCCGCCGTCGGAGGACGACCGGCGTGTCTTCACCGCCGGGCGGGTGGCGGCGGCGTTGGAGGAGGTGGCGTCGGGGGCGTTGCGGCGGGGCGAACCACCGATGACGGCCGCGGCGGAAGAGGAGGTGCGGCGGGCGGTGATGCGGTCGCTCACCGACCCGACGGCGCCGTTCTCGCACCTGCTCGAGCTGCCGGGCATCACCGACATCGCCATCAACGGGTGGCGCGACGTGCGCACCTCCACCGCCGACGGGCGCCAGCAGCGCCACCCACCGTTCTGCGGCTCCGACGCCGAGCTCATCGAGATCTTCCAGCAGGTGGCCCGCCGGGGCGATCAGGTCGAGCGCTCGTGGACGCCCACCACCCCCGAGCTCGACCTGTACCTCGAGCGCTGGCAGGCGCGAGTGGGCGCCATCGCCTGGGTGTGCGATCCCGTGGCCGTCTCCATCCGGATGCACCCGCACGTGCACACCTCGCTCGACGACCTGGTGGGCCTGGGCATGCTCGACGCCGGCCTGGCGTCGCTGTTCCGGGCGTGCAACGCCGCCCGGCTCAACGGGGTGATCGCCGGGGGCACCGGGGCCGGCAAGACGACCCTCATGCGCTCGATCCTGCACGAGTGCGACCCCGACGAGCGTCTGTGGGTCATCGAGTCCGAGCCCGAGCTCCATCTCGACCGCGACCCGCGCCACAACCAGGTGATCGTGGGGTTCGAGCGCAAGCCCAACGCCGAGGGTCGCGGCGGCTACACCATCGAGCAGCACGCCCGGGCGGTGAAACGGCACAACCCGGGTCGCATCGCCGTGGGTGAGGTGCGCGGCCCCGAGGTCGTGCCCATGTTGGAGATCATGAGCCTGGGCGTGGACGGGTCGCTGTGCACGATCCACTCTCGCGACACGGCGTCGGTGTTCGCCCGCATGGCCGTGTTCGCCCGCCAGGCGCCGGGCGACTGGACGCGCGAGGCGGTGTTCGAGCTCATCGGCCTGGCCGTCGACTACGTCGTGCTGTGCCGGCGCCTGCCCGACGGGCGCCGGGTCGTCGCCGAGGTCCGCCACGTCGAGGGCTACGAGCCCCGTTCCCAAACGATGATCACCAACCCGGTGTTCGTGCCCGGCCCGGGGGGGCGGGCGGTGCCCAACCCGGCGGTGCCCTTCGGCGAGGACCTGCAGCGGCTCCTCGAAGAGCACGGATACGACCCGAGTCGGCACCGTCCCCTGGGAGCGGCGTCGTGACCGGCGGGGCCGCCGCCGCCCGCCCGGGAGCGGTCTCGTGACCGGCGCACCGGTGGCAGTGGGAGCGGCGTCGTGAGCGGCGGGCCGGTGGCCGTGGGAGCGGCGTCGTGACCGGCGCACCGGCGGCAGTGGGAGCGGCGTCGTGAGCGGCGGGCCGGTGGCCGCCGCCCGCCCGGGAGCGGTCTCGTGACCGGCTCACCGGCGGCCGCCGCCCTGCTGGTGGGCGCCGCCGCCACCGGGTTGCTCCTCGTCGTCTCCGGCCTCGTCGCCGTCCCCGTCCCCCCACGGCGGCCCCGGGCCACCCGGCCGGTGCCGTGGATGCGCATCGTCGCCGCCCTCGTGGGCGGGCTGCTGGCCGTCGTGCTCACCCGCTGGCCGGTGGCTGCCCTGGCCGGCGGCACCGTCGGCTGGCTGGTGGCGGGACGGGTGCGGCGCGGTCCCTCGGCCCGGGAGATGACCGAGGCCATCGCCTTGTGGTGCGAGATGTTGCGCGACGCCGTGGGCACCGACCGGGGCCTCGAGTCGGTGATCGCCGCCACCGCCCCGTCGGCGCCCGCCGTGCTGCGCCCCGCCGTGGTCGAGCTGGCCGAGGGGCTGGGCGCCTACGGGCAACGGCATCGGGCTCCGCAGCTCACGCTCGTGGAGGCGCTCGACCGCTTCTGCGACCGCGTGGCCCACCCGGCCGCCGACCTGGTGGCCACCAGCCTTCGGCTGTCGGCTGCGACCTCCCAGTCCGAACTCCCTCGGGTCCTCACGGCGCTGGCCCACGCGGCCTACGCCGAGGCCGAGTCGGCGCGGCGCATCGACGTCGCTCGTGAGCAGCCCAAGACGTCGATGCGCATCGTCACCGGTGTCGTCGTCGGCTTCGTCGCCCTGCTGGTCGCCGTCTCGGGCGACTACCTCGACCCCTACTCGACTCCCACCGGCCAGCTCGTCCTCGCCGGTGTGTGCGTGTGGTGGGTGGCGGCCGTGCTGTGGATGCGGCGGATGTCGCGCCCGGCCCGCGCCGTGCGGTTCCTGGCCCGGCGGGGCGCCACATGACCGAGCGAAGCGAGGTCCAGAGTGACGGTCGCGATCGCTGCCGAGCGG
This sequence comes from Acidimicrobiales bacterium, assembly GCA_044871175.1. Lineage (GTDB taxonomy): Bacteria > Actinomycetota > Acidimicrobiia > Acidimicrobiales > Ilumatobacteraceae > JBIOZN01. Next base: position 3,239 of record JBIOZN010000481.1, read on the forward strand.
CGACGAGCGGTCACCCCTCCACCCGAACGGTGCCCCAGTGACCGCCATGGTGATCGCCGGCGCCCTCGTCGGTGTGGGCGTGCTGCTGATCGTCGCCGGCCTGCGTCCCTACCGCGAACCGCTGGGCGTCGTGCTGGGGCGGCTCGACACCGTCGAGCGCACCTCCACCTCCACGCCCGCGCCCTCGGTCGAGGCCGCCGCCACGCCCGCGAACGCCCGGCTGGCCGGGCTGGCCCAGCGGTTCGGGCCCGTGGCCCGCCTCGTGGCCCGCTCCGAGGCCGATCTGCGGGTCGTGGGCCGTTCCCGGGACGAGCAGGCCGCCCGCCTCGTCCTCATCCCCGCCCTGGCCCTGCTCCTCGGGCCGGTGATCCTGTTCGCCTGGGCCCTGCCCTCGGGCACGCATCTGGGCCGCTTGCCCGTCTGGGTCGCTCCTCTGGGCGCCGTGCTGGGGGTCGTCTACGTCCGGCTGGAGCTGCGGTCCAAGGCGGCCGCTGCCCGGGTGCAGTTCCGTGCCGCGCTGGCCGCGTTCTGCGACGTCACCTCGATCGCCCTGGCCTCGGGGCTGGGCGTCGTGCAGGCCCTCACGTCGGCCGCCCGGGCGGGCGACGGGTGGGCGTTCACCGAGCTGCGCTACGCCCTCGAGCACGGCCGCCTCCACAACCTGCGGGCGTGGGACGCCCTCGACCGGGCCGGGGTCGAGCTCGCCGTGCCCGACCTGTGCGAGTTCGCCGCCGCGGTGCGCCTGGCCGGCGACGAAGGGGCCGCCGTGGCCGCCACCGTCGCCCAGAAGGCCCGGTCGCTGCGGGACCGCCTGGCCAGCGAGGCCGAGCGGGCGGCGGTGAGCACCACCGAGGCGATGAGCATCCCCGCCGCCCTCATGCTCGTCGGCATGTTCCTGTTCCTGCTCTATCCCGCCGTCGTCGCCATCACCCGCTGAACCGAACAAGGAGGAGACATCCATGCTGAAGCTCAGCGCTCTGGTCGCCCTGCTGTGGGCCCGTATCACCGCCGTCGTCCCCGTTGTCGACGGTGACGACCGCGGATCGATCACCGTGGAGAAGGCGATCATCGCCGTGGTGGCCGCGGCCATGGCCACCTTCGCCGCCGGCGCCATCTACGCCGCCGTCCAGGGCAAGCTCGGCGGCTTCTCCCTCTGACCGGGACCAAGGTCTGCCGCCGATGAGCCGCCGTCGATCCGCCGATGACGCCGGCTCGGCCACGGTCGAGTTGGCCGTCACCATGCCCCTGCTCGCCATGCTGCTCGTCACCGTCGTGCAGTTCGGGCTGTGGTTCCACGCCCGGCAGGTGGCCGCCGGCGCCGCCCGCCACGCACTCGAAGCGGCGCGGCGCGAAGGTGGCGGCCCCGAGGCGGGTCAGCACGCCGCCGAGGCGTGGTTGGCCCAGGTGGGCGACGACACGCTGCAGCACCGGGACGTGGCCATCACCGACGGGGCGAGCGTGACGGTGACGGTCACCGGCGAGGCCCTGGACGTGGTGCCCGGGCCCTGGCACGTGGCGGCCACGGCGTCGGGGCCGCGCGAGGAGCCGACGCCGTGAGCGGCCGGCGCCGGGGCGAACCGGACGCGGACGGCCGGGGCCGGGGGGAACCGGACGCGGACGGCCGGCGCCGGGGCGAACGCGGCAGCGCCGCCGTCGAGCTGGTGATGCTCACCCCGGTGCTCGCCCTGTTGTTCTTCGCCATCGTCAGCGTCGGTCGCCTCACCACGACCCGCTCCGACCTGTCGGGCGCCGCGCAGTTGGCCGCCCGAGCCGCCAGCCGCGAGCGCGACGCGTCGGCAGCGGCCACCGCGGCGCTCTCCGCCGGCATGGCGGGACTGCCCGCCGGGCCGGGCTGCCGGGCGCCCGCCGTCGCCATGCCGGTGTTCGGGAACGGCCAGGTGGCGGTGACGGTGACGTGCACCGTCGGCTTCGATCCCTTCCCCGGGTCGGCCACCATCAGCGAGACCTGGTGGGAGCCCCTCGACCGGGTGATGGAACGCCCGTGAGGTCGGCACGCGACGACACCGGGGCGGCCACCATCTGGCTCATCCTGCTCACCCTGGCCACCGCCGCCATGCTCGCCCTGATGGTCGACGGCTCCACCATCGTGCGCACGCGCAGCTCGGCCTATGCGGCCGCCGAGGCGGCCGCCCGGGTCGCCGCCAACCAGATGGAGCGGGGGGACCTCGCCGTCGACCCGGGCCACCCGCTGCCGGCGGAGAGCGAGGCGTACGCGACGGCGGCGGCGCTGGCGTCCGGCCGGGGCATGCGGCTCACCGGCCTCGGCCTCGACCCCACCGGCACCAGCGTGCTCGCGACCGTGCAGGCCACCGCCGCCATGCAGGTCGCCTCGGTCACCGGCTTCGACGCGGTCACGGTCGACGCCACCGCCACCGCCGAGCGAAGGGTCGGTCCATGATCGCCAGGCTCACGCGCGCCGTGGCCGCACTGGTCGTGCTGGCCGCCGTCGGCATCGGCATCGCTGCGCTCCTGCTCGCCGTCAGCGGACCGCCCTGGGAGGCCATCGGCCAACTCGTCGAGCATCTCGACGAGCCGCTCACCGACGACCTGCTGGTCGCGCTGCTCAGCCTGGTGGTGTGGGTGGGCTGGCTCGTGTTCGTGGCCACCGTCGGGGCCGAGCTGGCGGGAGCCCTCGGTGCAATTCGTCGCCCGGCCTGGCCCGCCGGCCCGCTGCACGGGTTGGCGCGCTGGCTCGTCGTCAGCCTCACCATGTCGGCCACGATCGGGTCGTCGCTGCTGTCGACACCCAGTGCGGCCGCATCCCCGCCGGCGGGCCTCCCGCCGCTGGCGCGCCCGTCGCAGACGCCGGCGCCGGCGCTGAGCGTCGCCCTCCCGGCCGAGCTGGCGGCGCACGTACCGGCGGCCCCCGCCCCGGCTGATGCTCCCGCGACCGTTCCCGAACCCGTGAGCGCGCCCGAGGGCTATCAGCGCGTCACGGTCGGGCGGGGCGACAGCGCGTGGGGGCTGGCCGAGCGCTGGCTGGGCGACGGTCACCGCTGGCGGGAGATCTTCGACGCCTCGCGGGACCTGGCCCAGCCCGACGGGCGCCGGTGGACCCACCCCGAGGCCCTCGAGATCGGCTGGACCGTGCTCGTGCCCGCCCCGGCCACCGAGGTGGTCGCCGGCGCGGACGCGTCGGCGGCAAGCGAACATGTCGTGGAACGGGGCGACACGCTCTGGTCGATCTGCGCCCAGCAGTACGGGCGCAAGGACGCCGCCCTGGTGGATCTCGTGTTCGAGGCCAACCGCGGCATCACCGATCCCGAGGGCCGCACGCTGCACGACCCCGATCTCCTCAACCCCGGGATGCGACTCACCCTGCCGCCCGATCCCTTGGGCGCGCCGGCGGCCCAGCCGGTTGCCGCGGCGCCGGTGGTGGATCCGGGGCCCGCCCCGGACCCCGACCCGGCGCTGCCGCCACCGGCCACGCTGACGCCGGCAC
>JBIOZN010000482.1:0-4623 GCA_044871175.1 Acidimicrobiales bacterium
CCGCCGGGCGGCCGCCGGCGGCCCACCGGCCGCCGGCCAGGTGTCGAAGACGTCGACCGCACCCGAGGGCCGGTGCACGATCGCCAACGTCGGCACCCCGTCGCAGTCCCAGTCACCCACGACGACGGCATCACCACCGTCGAGACCGAGCTGGAACTCGAGCTCGCCCACGCGCACCGCGCCGTCGGCGCCGGTCACCACGGCCTCACCGCACCCGTCGCCGTCGAGGTCGACGGTGACCGCCGCCGTGCTGGGGGCGCACGTGGATTCGGTAGGCCCCACGGTGCTGGTGGCGGCCGACGGGAGTGCGCCAGTGGTCGTGACGGGGGACGTGTCGGGCATCTCGGTGGGGGCGGGCGACGGTTCGGACAGGAGCACTTCCGTCGCAATGGGCCCTGAGGCTGCCGGGACCCCGCCCGGAACCCCGTCCGTCGCCGTGCCGGCGACGTCGCGAGTGCTCCCCGAGGTCGCGAGGGCGACGCCGCCCACGGCCGCGGCCAGGACCACGGCGACGACGACGGTTACGCCGCGCCGGGCGCGTCGCCGCGGCGCCGCGTCCGGCGGCACCAGCTCGGCGAGCTGGCGCACCAGGGCCCGAGCGGAGGGCCGCCGGGTGGGCATGGGATCGGCGGCGCGTGCACCGATGCGGGTGAGTCGTTCGGCCAGCTCGTCACACCGGCGCCGCCGGCGGGGCGGCCAGCTGCGCCAGCCGCGACCGTCCGACCCGGCGAGCGTCACGCTGTCGGTGATGAGGCGGCCCAGCGCGGCGACGTCGTCGGTGGCCGGTCGGGAGCCGTGGTGCTCGGCGTCGGCAAAGCCGGTGAGGATGGCCGCCCCGTCGCCGTCCACGAGGACATGCTCGGGTCCGAGCCGGCCGTGCACGATGCGCCGATCGTGGAGATCGGCCACGGTGGCGGCCGCCGACGCCAGCGTCGGCACGAGTGCCGGCAGGGTGCGCCGTGGAGCGGCGGCCGCGAGGCTGCCGCCCGGCACCCAAGCCGTCGTGAGCACCGCCCGCCCGTCGTCCCCGCCCGGCTGGTACCCCGTCACGGTCACGACCCCCGGGTGGCGGGCGGCCTGCAGCATGCGCACCTCGTTCGCGAGGCGCGCCGCCGCAGTGGGGCTGTACACCCGCTTCACCGCCACCGGCCGCTTGTCGGGACCGAGGCCCACTCCCACCTGTCGGCTCACCACCCGGCGAGGGTGCGGCGTGGCGGGCCGGCGGAAACGCGTCGGGTGTTCGATCCGTGCGCCGCGGTCGGCGGGTCCGGGGGCGCTTTCCGCCACATGTGCCGGGGTTCGCGCCGAGACGGCGCCCTGGTAGGTTCGGGGCGCTCGGGCGTGTAGCTCAGTCTGGTTAGAGCGCCACCTTGACACGGTGGAGGTCCCCGGTTCGAGTCCGGTCACGCCCACTGGAACTGCCCAGGTCACGGGGTCGGGGCGTCGGTTTCACGTGCCGATCCCACTTCTCAGGTGCACAGCGGGTGCACATCGCAGCGGTCAGTGGGAGCGCATCACGGACACTCTCAGCTCGGGCGCGTTGACTGGCCTGCGCCGGAAACACGACGCCCCGGGCCGCAAACGCCCGAAGCGAACCTCGCCCTAGGGCGTAACCGAGGGGCTGGCCCTCGCGGCGCTGCGGCAACACGGCATTGACGGCGGACGGACAGAGCACCTCCGCCGAGGAGAACCACGCGGTCCGAGAGCGGGATTCTGTGACTCAACGCCCGTGACCTGGCCATTCTTCCTCCGGAGAAGGCCCTGGTCCTCAGCTGGTCCTCAGCTCGTGCCACGACGCTCGCCGCCAACGCAGCCCGCACACGGCAGCTGCTCCCATCGGGCCGCGCCCCAGCGGGAGGGGGAGCTGGGCGGGGCTCCCGACGAGGACCTTGGCCTTGTGGGCGTCGGCTTGGTGGAGCAGGCAGGCGAGCTTGCGGGTGGGCACCACGCTGGCGTCGTCAGCGACGACGATGCTGCCGGGGGAAAGCCCTCCGGTGTTCAAGTCGTCGAGGTCGACAGGAGCCGGTCGATGGTGGTGGCGAGGATGTGGGCGACCTCGGCGAGTTGCGGGGCGGCCCGTCCGGCGACGGCCGGGGCGATGACCCGGTGCCCGGCGGCCTGGCCAGGCCCAAGGCGGCGGTGCCGGAGCCCAGCCAGTGTCCCTCGGCCTCGCCGTCGGCCCGGTAGTAGTCCTCCAGCCCGGGGGGCGACGTTGTCGAGGTAGCAGTTCACTCGCAAGGGGGCCAGTTCTCGGAGCGACAGCACGCCGCGGAAGCTGCGCCCCGCCGTCTGGGCGCCGTCTTGAAGCTGCGGCCGCGACCGCAGGTGTGCATAGTCGTGCCTTCGATCTATCCCGTGCTTGCAAAACGAAGCAGCGCTGAGCCGGGGCAAGCCGTGCAGCGGGACGCCGACCAGTGCCGTGGGCGTGTCCGGTTTCACGGTGACTGGGAGTGCGTCGCAACCGCGCGTGGTGGGACCGTCAGGTATGAGGCCGCTTGCGCGCGTTGCCCTCGCCCGACGGGGGAGTAGTGCCGCTGACGACGAAGGACATCTCGCGGCGCCGAGACGGTCAAGCAAAGGGACACCGGCCGTCCGAGCCCGGGAGCGGGTTGCGAGCCGGAGGGCGACGCCAGCTGTACTGACGCCGAGTCGAGCGTGCCGCTGGGCCGGGGCGACGAACGCGGAGCTGACGCTCGCCCCCGCCGACCGTGCTGACAAACCCGGGGACCCATTGGACCCTGCCGGTCACCCAAACCGGCCCGTTTCCGAAGACGCGGAGGAGCTGGATGGCAGCGCACGGGGTGCCAACTCATCCGAATACTGGCCACCTTCGCCATTTGCGCCCCCTCTGACAGAACTGGGCTCGGGCCGTATCTCCTTATGGCTCGTCTTGCGCGTCGTCTTGCACGTTTCCGCTGCACGCCTGAACTGAGCGACCGGCGGCGAAAGATCATCAAGTGGTCGCGTGGCCGTGAGCCTCGGGCGGGCATCAACATTGCTCCTTCGGTGCTCATGCAGGTCCCGCAGGGGTCATGCCAATCGTGAGCAAGCCGAAGAGGGGTATCGGGCAGACATTGTCGTCATGCCGCGGGTTCAGTCGCGCCGCCGTCGCCCGGTTTTAGACTGGTCCAAGGCCCGGCTCGGGCGATTGCCCTGGGCCCGGGCCCAGGCGAGGGCCGGCCTTTGCAGGGTCATCGGCGAACGAGCTCGGCGACGCGGCCATCCTTGGGCTGGTGGCGCGGCCGATTGCAAGACGTCGCGCAAACCCTGACGGCAGCACCGGGCTAGAGCGCGCCAGACGACGCGCAAATCGCCGGGCGCACGGTCCTCGCATGACAACGACCACGATCACCGAGCCCGACGTCACCCGCCGGCTGACATCCCACCACGCGGATGTGTTCGGCGTCCTCGAGCGAGACTGGGAAGGGTTGGCCGCGGGCGTACGGGGACGACGGGTCTTGGCCAGCTGGGCCCGCCGTCACCCGCTCCTCGCGCCCCACACCAGCTTGGAGGGTCTCGACCCGCATCTCGACCGGTTGGCCCCCGGTCATGCCGACCCCTACCTGCGCGCGCTGCTGACTGAAGCCCAGCAGGGGGATCGGATGGCGGTCCGGGTGCTGGTGCACCGCTTCCGATTCGTTGCCCTTAGCCTCGCCCGCCACTACCGGCCCGCCTTGGGCAGCGCCGAAGACGCCGCCGCCGCCACCCTCACCGTCCTGTGCGGCGAGATCGCCCGCTACCCGCTCGACCGTCGACCGCAACGGGTCGCTGCCAACCTGGCCTTGGACACTCGCAAGCGTCTTCATGCCGCTTGCTCTCGGGCCCGTCCGGCCACCGTGCCGCTCGATGTCGACGTCGCCGCCGTCGCGGGCGACGAGCATCCCGCCGCCCAGCTGCTCGGCCTCCTGGCGGAGGCGGTGTCGCTGGGCCGTCTCCAGCCGGCGGCCGCCTGGCTGGTCGCTGCCACCACGGTAGGCGGCGTGGCCCAGCAGGACGCCGCCCGCCAGCTCGGCGTGTGCGACCGTGAGGTCCGCCGCCGCCTCCGTCGGGCGGTCACCACCCTGGCCGATCTCGCGGTTGCGTCATGAGCGACCGTCGGTTGCCTGAGCGGCTCACCCTCACCGCGGTCACCGATCCGTGGCTGGTCGAGCACGGGCACCAGGCCACCAGCCGCTACGTCGAACACTTCTGGCTCCCCGTCGTCGGCCCCACCACCCTGGCGATCATCCGCCAAGCCCACTTCCTGCTCGGGCTCGCCGAGAAGCGAACCACCACGGTCGCTACCGGCGATCTCGCCGCCGCCGTTGGCCTCGGCCGCTCCACCACCACGCTGGCCCGAACCCTCGAGCGGCTCCACTGGCACCGGCTCGCCCACTACCGCGACGGGCGCATCGATTTGCCCACCTACGTCCCACGCGTGCCCCGACACGAACACCACAAGCTCCCACCCTGGCTACCCACCCCCGGCACCCAGCCTCAACCGGCAACCAACGTCACCGCACCCTCGTGCGGTTCGACCCCGCCGCCGGGCGTGACGCTGGCCGCCGACCTGGAAGTCGGCCAAGTCATCGACCTCGCCGGGCGCCCCCTCTCGGTCCGCTCAACGGCGCTCACCGGCGGTCG
>JBIOZN010000483.1:0-3622 GCA_044871175.1 Acidimicrobiales bacterium
TCAGCCACGGGCCGCCACCGAGCAACCGCGAACGCCCGTGCAGGTGCGGTTCGGCCATGGCGACGACGGCACGTGGTGGCTCAACGCCCACCTGCGGGCCGAAGACGGTGCCTTGGTCGAACGGGCCCTGCTCGCCGGTCGTGACGCCGTGTTCCACGACCGCCATCCCGGGAGAGAGCGAGAGGCGGTGGCCAACGACGTCTCCTGGGCCGACGGGCTGGTCCGGCTCGCCCACGCCGGTGTGTACGCCCTCGATCCGGCCACGGCTGCGGGGCGGCCGCCGAGCTACCGCTACCAGGTGATTGTCCACCTCCACCCTGACACCGGCACCAGCCGAGTGCACGACGGTCCCGTCCTGTCCGACGACGAGGCCGCCCATGTGGGGTGCGACGCCATGGTGCGAGGTTGGTGGCAGCCGCCAACCGGCCCGGTCAACCTGGGTCGGCGGGCCCGGGTGGTGGACGACAAGCTGCGCACCGTCATCGAGCATCGCGACCAGGGCTGTGTCGTCCCCGGCTGCGGGCAGCGTCGGTGGCTGCGCATCCATCACATCTGGCACTGGGAGCACGGCGGGCCCACGGACAGCTCGAACTTGGTGAGCTTGTGCAACGCCCACCACCGGGCGGTCCACGACGGCGACATCGTGCTGTCTGGCGACCCCGACCGAGACGAGCTCGTCGTCACCGACACCGCCGGCCGGCCCATCGGCACGTCCCCACCGAGACGGGTCGACCGACACCGCGCACCAGCGCCACCAGCCGCGCCGCGGCGGGCGGGCCGACTGGCGTTGGATGTGTTGGCGCGAGCCGCCCGATCACGCCGCCTGACGCCGCCCAGCACCGTCGCCGGCGGGCTTCCCGGCGCTAGCGTCCCGGCCCCATGGTCGTGGCCGCCGCCGAATCGGGCGCCGCCGCCGAGCACCCCACGCCGGCCCCCTCGCCCGTCCTGCGCGTGCGCGGCCTCACCAAGCGGCTCGGTCGGCGGCTGGTGCTCGACGGGGTCGACCTGGCGGTGCATCCGGGCGAGCTGGTCGCTCCCGTCGGCGAGAACGGCGCCGGGAAGTCGACGCTCGTCCACTGCGTCGCCGGCGCTGTGGTGCCCGACGCCGGCACGGTCGAGATCGCCGGCGGGCCGGCCGCCCTGGCGGTGGTGTGGCAGGACTTGGCCGTGTGCGACAACCTCGACGCCGTCGCCAACCTGTTCCTCGGGCGCGAGCACGGGCGGGTGTGGCTGTCCGACGCCGACATGCACCTGCGGGCTCAGGCCCTGCTGGCCGAACTGGGCATCGTCATCGACGATCTGCGCCGGCCCGTCCGGCTGCTGTCGGGTGGACAGCGCCAGGTCCTGGCCATCGCCCGGGCGCTCTTCGAGCAGCCCCGCGTGCTGATCCTCGATGAGCCCACCGCCTCGCTGGGCATCAGCGAGACCCGCACGGTGGAGGCTCTGCTCCGCCGGCGCCGCGCCGCCGGCGACGCCCTGCTGCTCGTGTCTCACCGCATCGAGCAGGTGTTCGGGCTGGCCGACCGCATCGTCGTGCTGCGCCACGGCCGGGTCGTGGCCGACACCTCGGCGCGCGAGCTGCACCCCGACGACCTGGTGGCGCTGATGTCGGGGGTGGCGGCCGACGCCAGCGCCCGCGCCCAGCTGCAGCGCCTGCGCAGCCTGGTGGACCAACTCGCCGAGGTGGAGCCGTCGGCGTCGCTGCCACTCATCGTCTCGGCCTTGGCGGCCGCCCGCGGGATCGACGCGCTGTGCGTCCATCTGCTCGACCGGCGGGGCGAGCGGGCGGCGGTCTTGTACCGCCGGGCGGCCGTGGGAGTGGCCGAGCCTCTCCTGGCCGGCAACGAGGTGCTGCCGGTCGGAACCCCCGGCGGCCTCGTGGGCGTGGCCGCCGAGCGGGGCCTCGCAGTGGTGACCGAGGACGTCCGCCGCGACCCCGCCTGGTCCGCCCTCCGCCAGGCGGCCGCCGCCGCGGGGGTGCGCTCGGCCTGGGCCGTGCCCATCGTCGACGCCCACGGCGTGGTGGGCGTGATCTCGGCGTACGCCGGGGCACCCGGGCGCCCTCATCCGGCCCATCTCGAGCTGGTGGCGCTCTACACCAACCTGGCCGCCGCCGCCATCGAACGCGAGCGCCTGCTGGCCGAGGCGACCCGCCGCAACCGGGTGCTCGAGTCGCTGCGGGGCATGCTCGACACCCTCGCCGGGCCCGACGCCGGCCCCGACGCCCGTCCCGACGCCCGCCCCGACGTCGGCGCCGAAGGGGCGATGGTGGCCGCCCTGGCCGCCCTGTGCGAGGGCCTGGCCGCCGATGCCGTCGCCCTGCTGGCCGCCGGCGGAGACGGCCCGCCGATCGCTCGCGCCGCCACCGGCCGCGGCCGCGCCCGAGCGACGCCCGACGCCCTGACCGCGCTGGGGGCGGCCGCCGCCGGAACCCTCGTCGCCCGCACGCGCGTCGACCGCGCCCAGCTGGTGGGCGACCAGGTGGTGGCCGTACCGCTGGAGGCGCCGGCGGGCCGCCATCGAGGCCGCCCTCGCCTGTGTCGCCGGTGCGCCCGGCGCCGTCCGGGTCGACGTCGCCCCCGACGTGCCCCTGGTGTGGGTCGACCACGACCGGCTCGAGCAGGTTCTGGTGAACCTGGTCGACAACGCCCTGCGCCACGGGCCGCCCGAGGGGCCCGTGCTCGTCGAGGCCGGGCACGACGACACCACCGTCACCATCCGGGTGGTCGACCAGGGCGCCGGCTTCAGCCCCGGGCTGGCGGCCACCGCCTTCGAGCCGTACACCCGCGGCGACGGCGCCGGCCCCGGTGCCGGCCTGGGCCTGGCCATCTGCCGAGGGATCGTCGAAACCCACGGCGGCACGATCGACCTCGAGCCCGGGCCCGGAGGCCGCGTGCGCGTCCGCCTCCCCATCGAGCCGGAGGACGGCGATGGCCAGCGCTGAGGCCACCTGCGTGCTGGTGGTCGAAGACGACCGCAACATTGTCGACCTGCTGCGGTCGAACCTCCTCGTGCGGGGGTTCAGCGTCGTGGTGTCGACCACCGGCGCCGACGCCCTCGAGCTGCTCGACCCAGGAGCGCCCCGACATCGCCCTGGTCGACCTGCTGCTCCCGCGCACCGACGGCTTCGAGCTGTGCCGCCAGCTGCGGGAACGTTCGTCGCTGGGCATCATCGTCGTGTCGGCGCGCGGCGGTGAGACCGACAAGGTGCGGGCCCTCAACCTGGGGGCCGACGATTACCTCACCAAGCCGTTCGGCATCGACGAGCTCCTGGCCCGCATCCACGCCACCCTGCGCCGCAGCCGCCCGCCGCCGCCCGCCGCGGGCGCCGCCGAAGGCGACGGCGCGCCCCGCACCATCACCGCCGGGGGAGCTCGTCATCGATCTCGACGCCCAGCTGGTGACCCGGGCGGGCACACCCGTGCGGCTCACGCCCACCGAGTTCGCCCTGCTGCGCGAGCGCGCCGTCAACGCCGGCAAGGTCCTGTCCCACGCCGCCCTGCTGCGCCGGGTGTGGGGGCCGGGTTACGCCGGGACGAGACCGAGTACACCGGGTGTACGTGCGGCGGCTGCGGGCCAAGCTCGAGGCCCCCGATGGGCCTCCGATCATCATTACCGAGCC
>JBIOZN010000484.1:0-5688 GCA_044871175.1 Acidimicrobiales bacterium
CGACACGTTCCTGGAGGCGGCACGCCAACTGGGCGTCGAACCGCGCCGGGCGGTCGTGGTGGAAGACGGCGCCGACGGCGTCCAGGCCGGTCGCGCCGGAGGCTTCGGCCTGGTGGTGGGCGTGGACCGCCTCGGCCAACCCCAGGCGCTGCGGGCGGCGGGGGCTGACGTCGTGGTGCACGACCTCGGCGAGCTGGTGACGTCGGCTGCCGACGTGACCCATCCCGCCGGGCCGAAGCTGCACCGGCTGCAGGCGGCGACCGAGCGCCTGCTGGCCGCCGAAGGTGACTTCCCCATCGACCCCGATCGCATCGTCGAGCGTCGCTTCAACCGGGACCACGTCCCCCAGCTGGAGACGATCTTCGCCCTCGCCAACGGGTACCTGGGCATCCGGGGCGCCCACGAGGAAGCCGACCCGGTGTACGACCCCGGCGCGCTGCTGAACGGGTTCTACGAGACCTGGCCCATCGTGTACCCCGAACGGGCCTACGGCTTCGCCGAGACCGGCCAGACGATCGTCACCGTTCCCGACGGCAGCGTGGTGCGCCTCCTGGTGGACGGCGAGCAGTTCGAGGTGCACAAGGCCGAGTTGCTCGAGTACGAGCGGGTGCTCGACATGTCGGCCGGCGTCCTCGAGCGCCGGGTCGTGTGGCGGGACTACGACGGGAGCCGCTTCGCCCTGCGCACGCAGCGGCTGGTGTCGCTCGACTTCCGTCACCTGGCCTGCATCGAGTACGAGGTCACCGCCCTCGACCGGCCGGCGCGCTTCACCATCTCCTCCGAGCTGGTCACCCACCGGTCGCGCGCCCAAGCGGAGTTCGACCCCCGCCGCGCCAGCCCCCTCGGGCCCGAGGTGCTACAGCCCCTGCTGCGGGAGGAGCGCGGCCGGCGCATCGTCCTGGGACTGCAGACGCGCTCCAGCGGCATGCGGATGGCGTGCGGCGCCGACCACGACGTGATCGCCGATGGGCCGGTCGAGCACCACGTCGACTTCCCCGACGACGCCCATGCACGCATGGTCTTCCGGGTGAACGGCGAGGTCGGCCGTCCCGTGCGGCTGATCAAGTACGTCGCCTACCACCACGAGCGGGGCGAGACGGCCAAGGAGCTCGGCTTCCGCGTCAACGAGACGCTCGACCGTGTGCGCGGCGCCGGCATCGAGCGGATCCGCCAGGCCCAGCGCCGCCACCTCGACACGTTCTGGCGCGACACCGACGTCCAGATGGAGGGTGCCCCCCTCCTGCAGCAGGCAATCCGCTTCAACCTGTTCCAGCTGCTGCAGGCGTCGGCCGGGGTGGCCGGCCACGGGATCCCGGCCAAGGGGCTTACCGGGCAGGGGTACGAGGGCCACTACTTCTGGGACACCGAGATCTACGTGATGCCCTTCCTCACCTACACCCGGCCGCACGCGGCGCGCGCGCTGGTGCGGCACCGCTACGACATGCTCGACCATGCCCGGGCCCGCGCCCACCAGGTCGGCAACCGCGGGGCACTGTTCCCGTGGCGCACGATCAGCGGGGACGAGGCGTCGGCCTACTACGCCGCCGGCACCGCCCAGTACCACATCGACGCCGACGTGGCCTACGCGCTCACGCAGTTCGTCCGGGCCACCGGCGACGGCGAGGCCATGGCCCGCTTCGGCGCCGAGATCCTGATCGAGACCGCCCGGCTGTGGGCCGACCTCGGCTTCTTCTCCGACCGCAAGGACGGCTGCTTCGTCATCAACGGGGTCACCGGCCCCGACGAATACTCGACGGTGGTCGACAACAACCTCTACACCAACCTCATGGCCGGCGAGAACCTGCGCCAGGCGGCCCGCATGGTGGAGTGGCTGGCCGAGGCCCATCCCGAGCAGCTCGCCCGGCTGCGCGCCCGGCTCCAACTGGGGGACGACGAGCCGGCGCAGTGGCGGCGGGCCGCCCAGCGGATGTACGTGCCCTACGACGAGCGGGCCGACGTGCACCTGCAGGACGACGGCTTCCTCGACCGCAAGCTGTGGGCCTTCGAGAACACGCCGCCCGAGCACTACCCGCTCCTCTTGAACTACCACCCGCTGGTGATCTACCGGCACCAGGTCATCAAGCAGGCCGATGTCGTCCTGGCCGCCTTCCTGCTCGGCGAGCGCTTCAGCCGCGAGGAGAAGCGCCGCATCTTCGAGGTCTACGACCCGCTCACCACCGGCGACTCCTCGCTGTCGGAGTGCATCCAGAGCATCATGGCGGCCGAGCTCGACGACCTGCGCACCGCCGAGGAGTACCTGGTCGACGCCATCGCCATCGACCTGGCCGACGTCGCCGGCAACGTGCGCGACGGCATCCACGTGGCCGCCGCCGGCGGCAGCTGGATGGCCCTGGTGTTCGGGTTCGGCGGGCTACGCGACCGGGGGGCCGAGCCGTCGTTCCGGCCGCGGTTGCCCGAACGCCTGACCCGCCTCGGGTTCTCGCTGTTGTGGCGCGGGTCGCGGCTGCACGTCGACATCGACGCCGACGGGGCGCGTTACAGCGTCGTCGAGGGCCCCGGCCTCACCGTCGCCCATTACGACGAGCTCGTCACCGTCGAGCCGGGCGACGTGGTGTGGCGCCCGCTGGGCGCGACCGCCTCGTCAGGCCGCGGGCCGGCCGAACCACTGGTCGCGCCGCGGGAAGAGGTAGGTGTCGGTGACGACATTGAGGATTCGCCGGGCATCGGTGAAGCGGTGGGCGATGCCGGCGAGCACCTCGACCGAGCCACTGGGCGCGGGTGAGAGGCGCACGGCGAGCCGGTACCAACGGGCGCCCAGCAGCTCCAGCAGCTCGAGGGCGTTGCGCGCCGGGGACGCCGACGGGCGGGGCGTGAGCCCGGCCGCGCGCCGCAGCTGCGCCTCGGCCCACGGCCGTCCGAGGGGCGTACTGGCCGTGTGGTCGGGGAACACGCCCGTGAGGAACAGGGCGAGATCGCCCAGCCGGCGCAGCACGCCCGGCCGCTCGGCGGCAGGAACGGTGTCGAGCAAGCCGGCCAGCTGGACGGGATCGAGCTCGCTGAAGCGCCGCCGTCGCCAGCCGCGACGCGTCGGCGTCCACGTGCTGCCGCTGACCACGTGGGTGTACGACGCCAGCAGCTCGACGAAGAAGAAGCGGTGCCGTGGATCGTCCAGGAGCTGGCGCAGCGGCTCCACGGCGAACACCGGGACGCGCTGGCGCGGCCCGATCCACTCCTCGACATGGGCGGCGCCTGCCAGCCGATCGGCCACCCGGTGGACGGCGACGGCGAAGGTCAGGAAGGGCGAGGCGGCGTGCTGGGGATCGAACCCTTCGGGCGGCCCGAACACCGTCCGCTCCATCTCGGGCGACGAGAGCGCCTTGACCAGTGACCGGTCGCCCATGGCGTCGGCCAGCAGCGCCCGGTCGGCCGAGGTCAGATGCTGGAGGTAGGCGCGGTCGAGGTCCCAGGTCATCTCGCGACGACGGTACCCGGCGCTCCACCGGCGTCGTCGCGCGATAGTCGGGCGTCGTGGGTGAGGAGTCGCGGCTGGTGGACGCGTACCGCCGGGCGCGCCGGCGGGTGGGCGCGCTGATGGACGACCTCGACGGGCCCGTCGCAGGGCGACCGGTACCCGCCTGCCCGGCGTGGACGGTGGCCGACCTCCTTGCCCATCTCAGCGGCCTGGCGGTGGGCTACGGCCGTGGTCGGGTTCCCGAGGGTGACCGCCAGGCCTGGCTCGACGGACTCGTGGCCGACCGGCGCGGCCGGCCCCTCGGCGCGGTCGTCGCCGAGTGGGATGACGCCGGCGCGCTGATGGAGCAGGCCATCGCCGCCCAACCCGCGCGGCGGTGGGCGCTGGTGTACGACGTGATCGCCCACGAGTACGACCTGCTGGGCGCCCTCGGCCAACCCGGCGACCGTAAGGGCGACGCCGTGTGGCTCGGGCTCGAGCTCGGCCTGCGGATCACGGCCGCCGACCTGGCCCGTCACGACCTGCCCGGGATCACGGTGGTGGCCGACGGCGTCGAGCTCGTGGCCGGTGCTCGCCCCGCCGGGCTCACGCTGGTCGCCCCGGCCTTCGAGGCGTTCCGTCTGCTCGGCAGCCGCCGGACTCGGGCGGAGATGGAGGCGGCCGCCTTCGCCGGCGACCTCGAGCGCTTCCTGCCCGGCCTCGTGCACATGGCTCTGCCGGAGCACTCCCTCGGCGAGGCCTAGGGACGTCTCGGCGCGAATTCGGCCAGATATGGCGGATTTCGCACCGAGACACCTCGGTCGGCGTGATCAGGCGTCGAGTTGGCGGCCGAGGGATTCGGTGGCCTCGATGAATTCCTCGATCATGTCGTAGACGACCTGGGCGGCCGGCTTGGTGACGTTCATGGTGCCGACGACCTGGCCGACGAAGTAGTTGGCCAGCTTCTCGGCCCCCGAGCCCGGACGGTGGGCGGCGCGGTCGATACGGCGCAGCGCCGGGTCGACGAGCGCCGGCTGCATCGGCATGCCCAGGGGCATGGGCGTGGACGCGTCCTCCCACTCCTCGGTCCAGGCCGTCTTCAACTGCCGGGCGGGCTTGCCCGTGCGGGACCGGGAGCGAACGGTGTCGGCCGACGTGGCCCCCAGGAACTTCTGCTTCACCACGGGATGGGTCTCGGCCTCCTCGGTGGTGAGCCACACCGAGCCGCACCACACGCCGGCCGCCCCCAGGGCCATGGCGGCCGCCATCTGCCGGCCGCGGCCGATGCCACCGGCCCCGAGCACGGGAACAGGGGCGACGGCGTCGACGATCTCGGGGATCAGCACCATCGTGCCGATCTCGCCGGTGTGGCCGCCCGCCTCGGAACCCTGGGCGACGATCACGTCCACCCCCGCGTTGACATGGCGAACGGCGTGGGAGACGGCGCCCGCCAGGGCGCCGATGCGCCGCCCCGCCGCCCGCGCCCGCTCGATCATCACGGGCGTGGGCGGGCCGAGCGCGTTGACGAGGAGCGCCGTGCGGTGGGCCAGCGCGATCTCGAGCTGGGGCTCGGCCCGGGCGGCCGAGAACATGGCCCCGGTGTCCTCGGGCGAGACGGCGGCCTCGTCGGCGGGCAGTTCGGGGACGTCGTAGCGCCGCAGCAGCTTCTCGACGAACTCGACGTGGGCGGCGGGGATGAGCTCGCGCACCTGGGCCGGGGTGAGGCCGCCCTCGTCCGAGCCGGCGTACTTGGCGGGGACGATGACGTCGACGCCGTAGGGCCGGTCGCCGACTTCACTCTCGATCCAGTCGAGGTCGATCTCGAGCTGTTCGGGTGAGTGGCCGGCGGCGCCCAGCACGCCCATCCCGCCGGCCTTGCACACCGCGGCCACGACATCGCGACAGTGGGAGAAGGCCAGGATCGGGACGTCGATCCCGAACATCTCGGTGATCGGCGTCCTCATCGGGTGGCCGCCAATGGGAGTCGCATGGACCCCACGCTAGACGGGCGGCCGGAAATGCCGCCGGCGGCGTCCGCTCGGCGGTAGTTCCTTCGCCTCCCTTGACGGCGCCCCGAGGCATCGGTACAACTCGGCCCCCGACCCCCGGCGACCGTGTGCGGGGCATGCAGACCGAGGATCCAGGCCCAGGATGAGGCGACACCGGCGATGGTTGATCGTGCTGGCCACGACCGCGCTCATGGGTGTTGGGGGGTGCGCGGCGACGGACGCCGCCACATCCGCGACGACGGCGGCCGCGCCGCCGACGTCGGCGGG
>JBIOZN010000485.1:0-10767 GCA_044871175.1 Acidimicrobiales bacterium
CGCCGGCTGCGTCACTGTCACCAGCGTGGGTGCCGTCGAGCCGCCCGCTACCGGGGTCGAGGCGTAGGCGGCCACCACCTGGTTGTCGGCGACGGTGACGTCGAGCGGTCCGATCACCGGCGTGACCGAAGCCGGGTCGTCGCCGGCGGCGAACACCTCCACGGAGTACGTGCCGGCAGGGACGGTGACGTCCTTGCCCTCACCGTTGGCCAACCCGGCGGCGAGGAGGACCCGGTCGGTCCCGCCCGCCACCGTGGCGTAGACGTCGACGGCGGGGGCGCTGGCGGTGTGCCGGATGCTCAGCCGCCCCTGCCCGGCAGGCAGTGGGCTGGCGTCGTTGGCGAAACGGAACAGGGCGGGGGCCCCGGCGGCATCCACCCCCACGACGACGGCGAAGTTGCTGGGGGTCGGGTCCACCGTCTCCGTCTGCTCGATGAGGGCCGGCGGTGGCGGCGTGGGGGGCGGGCTGGTGGTGTGGGGGACGACGGCCAGGTCGTAGGTGCCCGGGGGCGCCAGTTCGGGGCCGACCGTGTCGCCGGCCGCGAGCCCGTCGTCAGGGGTGATGGGGCCACCGTCGGCGTAGACGTCAACGGTCTGTTCCTGGATGGCCTGGACGATGGTCGCGGTCGACGGCAGGGTCGCCGTGACCTGGGCCGAGGCCCCGGGTGGGGAGAGGGCGAGGAGCAGGCCGGCCGACAGCGTGCTCGTTACGAGCCCGCCGCCGAGCAGGCGCCAGCGTCGTGTCATGCAGTCCTCCAGTTGGGTAGATGGGTGCGTTCCGCCCGCACCGCACGACCCCCCGGGTCGTGGACCGCCCCTGTCTAGCTCCTGCTCCCCCCCTGTTTGCAACGCGCCCGCAACATTCTCAGCCCGGGCCGGCGTCACCGCGCACCGCGCGAGCCACCGCCGCGAGCACGCCGTTCACGAAGCGCCCCGAGTCGTCGGTGCCGCCGTAGCGCTTGGCCAGCTCGACGGCCTCGTCCAGCACGACGGCCGTCGGCACGTCGGGGCGCTCGATCAGCTCGAAGATGGCCAGGCGCAGCAAGGTCCGGTCGGTGACCGGCATCCGTGCGATCGTCCAGCCCCGGGCATGGGCGGCCAACAGGGCGTCGATCCGGGACTCGTGCTCGGCCACGCCGACCACCAGCAGCCGGGCCAGCGGGTCGGGGGGCACGGGCAGCGCGGCCAGCACCTCCTCGGCCGAGGTGCCCTTGGCGTCGGCCTCGTACAGCAGCGCCAAGGCCCGCTCGCGCGCCTCGGTGCGGCGATCCTCGCCCGCGAACCGGTCGCTCACACGCGGGCTCGGGAACCGCTCCGGTCGGATTGCGCCAGCCATCCGACCAAAGCCCGACCGACCGGCCCGCAGGGCCTCGGTCGGTCGGAACAGCACGCGCGCGAGCGCAGCGAGCTCGTCGCTTTCATACCCGGGTGATGTAGTCGCCGGTGCGGGTATCCACGCGGATCCGGTCGCCGACGTTGACGAACAGCGGCACCTGCACGGTGAGCCCCGTCTCCAGCGTGGCCGGCTTGCGGGCGCCCGACACGCGGTCGCCCTGTACGCCGGGCTCGGTCTCGGTGACGCTGAGCTCGACCGAAGCGGGGATCTCCACGCCGATGATCTCACCTCGGTACAACGCCAGGTTGGCCGAGGCCGACTCCACCAGGTAGTCGGCCGCCGACCCCAGCGCCACCGGCGCCACGTGCATCTGGTCGTAGCTGTGGGTGTCCATGAACACGTAGTCGTCGCCGTCCCGGTACAGGAACTGCATCTCCCGCTTGTCGAGGATGGCCTGCTCCACCTTCTCGGCCGCCCGGAACGTGCGGTCGAGCACGGCACCCGTGCGGGCGTTGCGCAGCGTGGTGCGGACGAAGGCGCCGCCCTTGCCCGGCTTGACGTGCTGGAAGTCGACGACGGTGAACAGCCCGTTGTCGAGCTCGAGGGTGATGCCGTTCTTCAGGTCGTTCGTGGTGATGGCAGGCATGGGTGGTCCTTCGCCGTCTTGGTGAGGGGGCGGCCGCCCGTGGCCGTCACCAGCAGGGTGTCCTCGACCCGGACGCCACCGAGCCCGGAACGGTACACGCCGGGTTCGACGGTGACGACGTGGCCGGCGGCCAGCTCCCCCGTCGAGGTCATGGTCAGGAACGGGTCCTCGTGGATGAGCAGGCCCACGCCGTGGCCGGTGCCGTGCACGAACTCCTCGCCCCGGCCGGCTGCCGCGATGACCTGGCGGCACGCGGTGTCGACGGCCGTGGTGGCCACGCCCGGCGCCACCGACGCGGCCCCGGCCCGCTGGGCGGCGGTGACCAGGGCCAGCATCTCCTCCTGCTCGGGCGTGGGAGGGCCGATGACGAACGTGCGGGTCATGTCGGAGTGGTAGCCGTCGACCAGGGCGCCGAAGTCGCAGATCACCAGGTCGCCGGGCGCGACGGGGCGGTGCGTGGGCCGGTGGTGGGGGTCGGCGGCGTGGGGCCCGGCGGCGACGATGGTGGCGAAGCTGGCCCCCTCGGCGCCCCGGTGGCGCATGGCGACCTCGAGGGTGAGGGCGAAGGCAGCCTCGGAAAACCCTTCCGACAGCAGGTGGAGGACATCGGCGAGGGCGGCATCGGCGATCTCGGCGGCGGCCTCGATGCGGGCCACCTCGCCCGGGTCCTTCACCCGCCGGTGGGCCTCGACCAGCCCGGTGGTGGGCACCAGCTCGACATCGGGAAACGCTGCGGCGTAGTCCTCCTGGGCCGCCCACGTGACGTTGGCGGCCTCCATACCGAGCCGGGCGGTGCCGGCCACGAGATCGGTGAGCTGCTCGCGTTGGGCCTCCTTGGTGCGGCCCTCGACCACCTCGGCCTCCACGCCGGCGGCGGCCAGCTGGCGCCGCGCCTGGGCGGCGTAGCGGCCGTCGGTGACGAGCACGGGCGGCGCGCCGGCGGGCCGCAGCAGCAGGCGGCCGGCCGAGCCGGTGAAGCCGGTGAGCCAGCGCAGGTTGGTGAGGTCGGTGACGAGGAGGGCGTCGCAGCCGGCGCCGTCGAGGGCGGCGGCGACACGGGGCAGGCGATCGGCGGTCTCGAGCGGCGGCAAGGCCTCGAGGTCGAGGATCTCGGTCACGTCACGTGTCCTCCCTTGTCGAGCAGGCGGGCCACCGCCGCCACCGCCAGCTCATAGCCGTGGCCGCCAAAGCCGGCGATCGTCCCCTTGGCCACGGGGGCCACGACGCTGGTGCGCCGCCACGGCTCGCGCGCCTCGGGGTTGGAGAGGTGGACCTCGACGACGGGGCCGGGGAAAGCGGCGAGGGCGTCGTGCAGGCTCCAGCCATAGTGGGTGAGGGCGCCGGGGTTGACGATGACGGCGGCGCAGCGGGTGCGGGCATCGCGGACGGCGTCGACCAGGTCGCCCTCGTGGTTGCTCTGGAGAGCCTCGACCGTGAGGCCGTAGCGGGCGGCGGCGGTGGTGGCCGTGGCCACGTGGTCGGCCAGGGTGGCGGTGCCGTACACCTCGGGCTCGCGGCTGCCGAGCAGGTCGAGGTTGGGGCCGTGCAGCAACAGCACGGCGGTGCTGGCCCCAGCGTCCCCGGTCACGGCGACGTGGTGCCGGCCAGCAGCCCCAGACCGTGCGCGGCCAGGCGGGTGAGCGGCAACTGGAGGGCCTGGATGCGGGGAACCCAGCGCACCGCCACCGTGCTGCCGTCGACCTCCACCACCCGCGGCTCGCCCCGGGCCCGCACGGCGTAGATGACGGCGATGGCGTGCAACGGGCCCCACCCGCGCCAGGGCGGGAACACGTGGTCGATGACATCGAGGAGGCCGTGGACCTCACCGGTGAGGCCCGTCTCCTCGTAGAGCTCGCGGTGCAGGCCGGCCAACGGGCTCTCACCGAACTGGATGCCCCCGCCGGGCAGGTTCCACCTGCCGGCGTCGACGTCGCCGGCCCAGATCTGGGTGAGCAGCACGCGCCCGTCGTCTTGGCAGAGGGCGTAGGCACCGACCCGGGTGTGGGGGTCGGGGTTGGGGTGCTTCATGCGCCCATGACGGCGAACGCCTCGCGCAGGGCCGCCTCGTCGATGCCGGGCACGACCTCCAGACCACCAGGCCCGTCGAGCACGAACGTGAACCCGTCCACGGCCTTCTTGTCCCGGCCCATCAGGGTGATGAGCTCGTCGGGGTCGGCGGCGGCGGGCAGGGTGGAGTCGAGGCCGTGGGTGGCGACGACGGCACGGTGGTGCGCCACCTGGGCGTCGTCGATGCGGCCGAGGACGCGAGCCAGCTCGGCCGCGTAGACGAGGCCGACGGCCACCGCCTCACCGTGGCGCAGGTCGAACCGGCCGGCCACCTCGAGGGCGTGGGCCAGGGTGTGGCCGTAGTTCAGCAGGGCCCGGCGCCCGGCCTCGCGTTCGTCGGCGCTCACCACGGCGGCCTTTATCGCGACTGCACGCGCCACCTGGTCGGCGAGCGGCCGCGTCAGGAAGTCGTCGTCGGTGAGGAAGTGGTACTTGGCCAGCTCGCCGTGGCCGCTGCGCCACTCCCGCTCGGGCAGGGTGGCCAGCACGTCGAGGTCGCACACGACTCCTGCCGGCTGCCAGAAGGCGCCCACCAGGTTCTTGCCCTCGGGCAGGTTGACGCCCGTCTTGCCGCCGATGGCCGCGTCCACCATGGCCAGCAGCGTGGTGGCCACGTGCACGACGGCGACACCCCGGTGGTAGACGGCGGCGGCGAAGCCGGCCACATCGGTCACCAGCCCGCCACCCACGCCGATCACGACGTCGGCGCGGGTCAGGCCCCAGGCCGCGAACTGGCGGCACAGGGCCTCGACGGTGGCCAGGGTCTTGGCGTCCTCGCCGCCGGCGACGGTGAAGCGCTGGTGCTCGATCCCGGGGTCAACCTCGATGCCGAGGGTGGCCTCGGTGACGATCGCGGCGCGCCTGGCCGTCGGTGGCACGAGCTGGGGCAGCTGCGCACGCGTGCCGGAGCCGACGAGCACGTCGTAGGCGCGCTCGCCCAGGGGCACCCGCACGACGTGATCGGCCACGCCGGCATCGTACGGGCCACCCGCCCGCACAGGCCGCCCCCGGGAGCTCCGACCTAGCCATGTCCCGGCGCACCAGGATCACTGGGCGCACCCGGCGAGCAAGACCTGCTCTTGGTGCGCCGAGTGTTCGTGACGAGCCGAGACAGAAACGGCGCCGGCGGGCGTGCGCCGGCGGGAGTGCGCCGGCGGGAGTGCGCCGGCGGAGGGAGGGGTCAGCGGTCGGACGTGCCGCGGTTGGCGGCGTCGCGTGTCGCCTCGGCGGTGTCGCCCGCCGCCCCGGCCTCCGCCTGGCCCGCCTGGCCGGCGGCCTCGGCCCCCGCCTGGCCGGCCTGGCCGGCGGCCTCGGCCCCGCTCTGGGCCACGTCGCCGGCCGCACCGGCACCCGCCTGGCCGGCCTGGCGAGTCGCCTCCGCCCCGCTCTGGGCCACGTCGGCGGCGGCACCGGCCGAGGCCTGGCCTGCCTCCCGTGCCGCGTCGGCGGCGTCGGGCACGGCGCTGCGAGCCGCCTCGGCCTGGCTGGCGGTGGCGTCCCGGGCCGCCTCGGCCTGGCTGGACACGACATCCCGGCTCGCCTCGGCGCTGGTCTGCAGCATGTCCCTGGTGGCCTCGGTGCCGGTGTTGACGACGTCACGAGTCGCCTCGATGCCGCTCTTGGCCAGGTCGGCGGCGGCCTGCACCCCCCGCTGGAGGAGGCCCTTGTCCTCGTCCTCGGGCTGGCCTTGGGGAGATCCGGTGGTGGGGGTATCGCTCACGGTGCCCCTGTACCCCGTTTCGCCCGAGAGCACCCGTTCCACGACGTCGCCCGGCGTCAGGCCGCCGACGTCCACCACCACGTCGGCCACCTCCCGGTACAGCGGCTCACGC
This sequence comes from Acidimicrobiales bacterium, assembly GCA_044871175.1. Taxonomy (GTDB): domain Bacteria; phylum Actinomycetota; class Acidimicrobiia; order Acidimicrobiales; family Ilumatobacteraceae; genus JBIOZN01. The sequence continues at coordinate 5,882 of JBIOZN010000485.1, forward strand.
TCGGCCGCCAGCCGGCGCAGCGCCGCCCCCGGGTCGCCGTCGAGCAGCGGCCGGTGGCCCGGCCCCCCCGCCGCCTCGAGCCGGCCCTCCAACACGTGCGGATCGGCCCGCAGCCACACGACCCGCACCCCGGGGCGGCGCAGCGCCGACCGGTTGGCCGCCTCCAGCACGACCCCCCCGGCCGCGGCGATCACCTGCGGCTCCTCCACCGCCAACGCCTCGACCAACGCCGCCGTCTCCAGCACCCGGAAGGCCGCTTCCCCGTCGCGGGCGAAGATCTCCCGCACGGTGCGCCCGGTGCGCGCCTCCACGAGCTCGTCGGAATCGGAGAACGGCCGCCCGAGACGAGCCGCCACCGCCCGCCCGACAGTCGTCTTCCCCGCGGCCATCATCCCCACCAGGACGAGGTGCTCAGAGCCCATCGCGATAGGCGGTCACGTTGCGGGTGAGCTCGGCCATCGAGTCGCCGCCGAACTTGCGCAGCACCTCGCCCGCCAGCACCAGCGCCACCATCGTCTCGGCCACGACGCCCATGGCGGGCACGGCGGTGACGTCGGTGCGCTCCTTGAAGCTCACCGTCGCTTCCTTGGTGGTGGTGTCGACAGTGGCCAGCACCGGCCGGTTCAACGTCGCCAACGGCTTCATGGCGACCCGGGCCACCAGCAGCTCGCCGGTGGAGATGCCCCCCTCGATGCCTCCCGCCCGGGCCGAGCCGCGCCGGTAGGCCGCCCGCGAGGCGTCCCAGTGGATCGGGTCGTGGGCCTCGCTCCCCCGCCGCCCGGCGCCCTCGAAGCCGTCGCCGATCTCGACGCCCTTCACCGCCTGGATGCTCATGAGCGCCTGGGCCAGCAGGCCGTCGAGCTTGCGGTCCCAGTGCACGTGGCTGCCGAGGCCGACGGGCACGCCGTAGCCCAGCACCTCGACCACGCCTCGGAGGCTGTCGCCCGCCTTGGCCGCCGCCTCGACCTCAGCCACCATCTCGGCCTCGGCGCCGGCGTCGAAGCCGCGCACCGGCGACTCGTCTACCCGCTCCAGGTCGGCGGGCGCGGGCCGCTCCACCGCCTTGGACCGGGCGGTTCCCATCTGGATCACGTGCGAGATCACCTCGATGCCCAGGGCGCCGACCAGCGACTTGGCCAACGCGCCGGCCGCCACCCGGGCCGCCGTCTCACGGGCGCTGGCCCGCTCGAGGACGTCACGGGCGTCGGTGAAGCCGTACTTCTGCATGCCGGCCAGGTCGGCGTGGCCCGGCCGGGGCTGGGTCAACGGCTGCTGGGTGGCGCCCGGGGCGGGCGACATCTCGGCGTGCCACTTGTCCGACCGGTTCCACTCGGTGTTGGCGATCTCGATGGCCACCGGCGAGCCGAGCGTGCGGCCGTGGCGGACTCCGCCGACCAGGGCGAGCTCGTCGACCTCGAAGCGCATGCGCGGCCCCCGCCCGAAACCCAGCCGGCGCCGGGCCAGCTCGGCCTGCACCGCCTCGACGGTGACGGGCAGGCCGGCGGGCAGTCCCTCGACGATCACCACGAGGGCGCGCCCGTGGGACTCGCCGGCGGTGAGGAAGCGCAGCACACGGCGAGGCTACGCGCCCCTTGCGCCGGTCACCCGGCGAGCAGGGCGATGACCGTGCCGGCGGCCAGGAACGGCCCGAAGGGCACCGTCACCTTGCGGTCCCGCCGGGCGACGGCCAGGACCACGCCCGCCACGGCCCCCAGCACCGAGCCGATCAGCAGGCCGACGAGGGCGAGCAGCGGATGCACCCACCCCAGGGCGGCGCCGAGCACGACGCCGAACTTCACGTCCCCGAAGCCCATCCCCGCGGGGGAGACGACATGCACGGCGAACAGCACGCCGCCCAGGAGCACCGCGCCCACCACCGCGCCGCCCAACCAGCCCGGCTCCCCGGCCGCCAGGGCCGTCACCGCCAGCACGGCGAACAGGATCCCGATGGTGGGGCCCACCAGCCGATCGGGCAGACGGCGGGTGGCCAGGTCGGCGGCGCTGAGGGCGACCAGCACCGGCACCAGGGCGACGAGGGGCACCGCCCGCCACCCCGACCCCACCCCGGCCGCGACCACCGCCACCCCAGCGACGGTGGCGACCGCCTGCCCCACCACCCAGCCCCGCTGGCGTACCGGCGTCGGAACCCCGGGCGCCCACGCCGCCAGCGCGGGCACGACGACCGCCCCCACGGGCAGCGCCAGGACGGCGACGAGCGCCGTGAAGGCCGCCGTGCTCACGATGCGCGACTCACGCCAGCTGCGCGCGTGCCGCCGCGGTCATCGCCTCCACGGGTGCCTCGAGCCCCGTCCACAGCGTGAAGGCGTGGGCGGCCTGGCGCACGAGCATGCCCAGCCCGCTGACGGCGTGCGCCCCCCGCTGGCGGGCGGCGCGCACCCACGCCGTCTCGACGGGGTCGTAGACCAGGTCGACCACCACCCGGCCGGGGCCGGCCACCAGGTCGGGATCGCACGGGTACACCGCGTCGGCGGGCGCCCGGCCCATCCCCACCGGCGTGGCGTTGACGACGATGTCGGCCTCGGGCAGGTCGAGCTCGGAGCCCAGCCGCCCCACCGAGCCGGCCAGCCCGGCCGCCCACTCCCCCGCCGCCGCCGTCCGGTTCACCACGACGACCTCGCGCGCCCCGGCCTCGGCCAGGGCCCGCACCACCGCCCGTCCCGCACCCCCTGCACCGAGCACGACGCAGCGGCGCGCCACGACGTCGACCGCCTCGTCCAGCACGAGGCAGTCGATGAACCCCGGCCCGTCGGTGTTGTGGCCCACCAGCAGCCCGTGGCGGGGCACCACGGTGTTCACCGCGTCCAGCGCCTGGGCGTCGGGGGTCAGCCGGTCGACAGCGTCGGCCACCGCCTGCTTGTGGGGCATGGTGACGTTCAGCCCCGCCAACCCCAGGCTCCGTACGCCGGCGAGGGCGGCGGGCACCTCGCCCTCGGCCACCTCGAGGGCCACGTACACCCAGTCGAGCCCGGCGGCGGCGAAGGCGGCGTTGTGCACCACGGGCGACAGCGAGTGCCGTACCGGGTCGCCGATGACGGCCGCCAGCCGCGTCCGCCCCGTGATCAACCCAAGACGCCGGCGGCCTGGGCCTGGGCGATGTTGGCCTGGTGGTCGGTGAGGTTGGTGGCGAAGGCGTGATGGCCCTCTGCGTCCGAGCGCACGTAGTACAGCCAGTAACAGCCGTTCCGGGGGGCGATGTCGTTCGGGTCGGAGGGCGGCTTGCACGACGTCGGGTTGGGCGCCGGGTTGAGGGCGGCCCGGATCGACGCCCGGCTGGGCGAGGCGATCAGGGTGGGCGGCAGGCCCTTGTACTTGTAGGTGTTGTAGGGCGAGTCGATCTCCTTCAACTGCGAGAACGGCGTCGCCGGGTCCTGGGCGTAGTACAGCGTGGCGTCGACCTGCAGCTGGACGTTCAGCCCCAGCCGGTTGTAGATGACCCGGGCGATCTTGGCCCGGTCCTCGTCGAACGGCCCCGCCTCGCGCTCGATCAGCGAGGCGATGACGAGGATCTGGTACGGCGTGTAGCCGAAGGCGGCCGAGGTCTCCTCGATGCCCTCCTGGCCTGCCACCCGGTCCATGACGTTCACCATCCGCTTGTACACGCTGAGGGCGTCCTCGTTGCCGCCGATCTCGTAGGTGTCGGGGAAGGCCAGGCCCTCGGGGTTGGGCTGGTCGTCGGGCTGGTACCGCGAGCGCACCTGCCCCGAGTAGCCCGCCTCCACCAACGCGCCGGCGGGGATGTGGGGCGCCTTCTCGTGGAGCCGAGCATCCATCTGGCCGAGCGTGTAGCCCTCGGGGAACGTGACCTTCTCGAAGGTCTCGTCGGGCGAGCGGGACAGGGCCGCCTGGATGTTGCCCATCGTGTCGCGCGGCTCGATCTCGTGCCGCCCGGGCACCAGCGTGAGGCCGCCCCGGCGCTCGACGTACTCCTCGAACACCCGGGCGTCGGTGACGATCCCCTGCGCCTCCAGCCGGTCGGCCACCGACTCGAGCGTGTCGTCGGGCTGGACGTCGAAGGTGACGGCCGCCTCCGGGTCGCCGGGCGGGTTGAGCTGGCGCATCACCCAGATGCCCACCCCGAAGGCGATGAGCAGCCCGACGATGCCGACCGCGCCGCCGCCGAACACCAGGTACTTCAACCCGCCCGGACGGCGGGGCGGACGCTCGAACTCGTCCTCGTAGATCTCGACCGGGTCGTCCCAGGGGTCGTCCTCCCAGTCGTCGACCAGGTCCCGCCCGCGGCGGCTCACGGGTGCGCCGTGGGGCTGGAGCGGGCGGCGCTCGCTCATCGCGTGCGCCCCCGGCCGTCGAGCCAGCTCTGCAACATGACGGCCGCGGCCACCTTGTCGACCACCCGCCGGCGGGCCTCGGCCCGCATGCGCGCCGCCATCAGCGACCGCTCGGCCGACACCGTCGTAAGCCGCTCGTCGTAGGTCTCCACCGGCACCGGTACGACGGTAGCCAGCGCGCCGGCCTCGGAGCGGGCAGCCGTGGCGGCGCGCCCCTCGGACCCGTCGAGCGACAGCGGCAGCCCCACCACCACGACCTCGGCTTCCTCGGCGGCGACGAGCGCCGCGATGCGCCGGTGGTCGTCGGCGGGACGCCGGGCGCGCTCGATCACCGTGAGCGGAGTGGCGATGGTGCCGCTGGAGTCACTGACGGCCACGCCGATGCGCCTGGCCCCGAGGTCGAGCCCGAGGGCCCTCACCCGGGCACCCTCACGCGGCCGCGGCTCGCGCCAGGCGCAGGGCCTCGTCGAGGCCGACGGGATCCTTGCCCCCGGCCACGGCCACGTCGCCCTTGCCGCCGCCGCCTCCGCCCTTCACGGCCTTGGCCGCGTCCCGGATCAGCTCGCCCGCAGCCACGCG
>JBIOZN010000486.1:0-6264 GCA_044871175.1 Acidimicrobiales bacterium
TGACCGCCACCCACCCACCCGCCAGCTCGCGCCGCCCGGCGTCCATCATCACCACCAGCGCGGCGCCACGCACCAGCAGGTCGGCCATCCGGGGACCGTACCCACCGGAGCGTTGGGTCACTTCCGCGCCATAGTGGCGCGAAAGTGTCCCAACGCTGCTGAGTGAGGACGGGGGACTGCGCCGGTAGCGTCGAGCGGGATGGGGCGGGGCCGCACCGAGACCGTGCTCGTCACCCGGCACGACGGCGAGGGTCACCGGCGGCTGCCCGACGAGCTCATCGTCGAAGAGCCCATGGAGATCCGCCTCGACGACCACGTCGTCACCACCACCATGCGCACGCCCGGCCACGACTTCGAGCTGGCGGCCGGCTTCTGCGCCACCGAGGGCCTCCTCGACGGCGCGCCGGTGACGGGTGTCCGCTACTGCGGGACCGGATCGGCGACGGCCACGGCGTTCAACGTCGTCTCGGTCGAGACGGGCGGTCGGGCGCCGGTGCCCACGGCCCGGCTCGGCGCCACCACGTCCAGTTGTGGCCTCTGCGGCACGGCCTCGCTCGACGACCTCCGTCGCCGCCTCGACCCCCTGCCCCCGGACGTCCGCCACACCATCCCCGTCGACGTCCTCGCCGCCGTGCCCGAGCGCGCCCGCGCCGCCCAGGGCCTGTTCGCCCGCACGGGCGCGGTGCACGCGGCCGCCGCGTTCGCTCCCGACGGCACACCCGAGGTGGCCCGCGAGGACATCGGGCGCCACAACGCGGTCGACAAGGTCGTCGGCCGTCTCCTGCTCGACGGGCGGTTGCCGGCCTGGCGCGCCGGCTCGCCCCCGGGGCTCTTCGTCAGCGGGCGGGCCAGCTTCGAGATCGTGCAGAAGGCGTGGGCCGCCGGCTTCGTCGCCGTCGTCGCCGTGAGCGCGCCGTCGGCCCTGGCGGTGGCCACGGCGCGTGCCGCCGGGCTCACGCTCGTGGGGTTCGTGCGGGGGCAGCGGGTCAACGTGTACGCACCCGAGCGCCCCTGACCAGCCCTTTCGCCCGTTGCGCGGCGGCAGTACCGTGGGCGACGCAACGAAATCTCGGGCTGCGGGGGGATCGGGAAGTGGCCGACCGGCGATACTTGCGCATGGCTGCCGCCCACCCCCGCCTCCGGGGGGCGCGCCCGGCCCGCACGGCCCGCATGGCCCCGCTGGTCGTCGCCCTCGCCCTGGCTGCGGCCTGTGGCAGCAACCGTTACGACTACGTCACCAACGACGCCGAGGGCACGTTCCTGAAGGTTCCGTCGGCATGGGAGACCTTCTCGCTCACCGCCGCCGACGACGAGGGCCGGCCCGAGTCCCAGCCGAGCGGCATCGAGCGCATCTGGCACGTCGGCTTCGACGCTGCCGACCGGCCCGACACCGCCCATCTCTCCGAGGCGGCGCCGGCGTCACTCGTCGGCGAGATCTCGACCTACTCGCTGTCGGTGTCGAACACCCAGCAGATGAGCCTCTCCGGGCTGCGCTCGGCGGTGCTCGGGTTCGACCCGCTGCTGCAGGACCCGGGCCTGCCGCCGCAGTGGGAGCTGGTGGCGGCCGCACCCATCACCGGGCCCGCCGGCTCCCAGGGCACGCGCGTGGTCGTGAACGTGCCCAACGCCGGGTCCGACGGCGAATGGATCACGATCGACGTCTCCACCTTGTTCGACCCCAACGCCAACCGCGCCCACGTCCTCTCACTGCACTGCGAGGCCTCGTGCTACCAGCGCTACCGCGGCACCGCTGACCTGGTGGCCACGTCCTGGAAGGTGACGAAGTGATCACACCACCGCTCCCGCCCGGGCCCCCGTCGTGGCCGGCGCCGCACCCGCCGTCCGGGCTGGCTGCGCCTCCGGCGCCCCCGGTGGTCGGGCCCAAGCACCTGCGCCCGGCCGAGGACCCGCGCGAGCCGCGCACGCGTCCCAAGCTGATGTTCTTCGACCGGGTGAAGGTGCTCGTCATCCTCGTCGTTCTGCTCGCCTTCTCGGTGGCCAAGCGCCACAGCGACATCCCCATCATGAGTTGGGGCGACGCCATTCGTGAGCAGCTGCGGGCCAAGTCGTGGATCCTGTGGGTGGCCGCCATCGAGGTCGTGCGCCAGGCCCACTTCCTGCTGGCCGAGCGCTCTCCCGGTTACTACCGCTTCTGGGAACGCAAGGTCTGGGGCGCATGGGGCACCTACTGGGACAAGCGCAACCCGTGGCTGCGGTACCGCCTCGGGCGCCTCGTCAAGGTCGTGGTGTGGACGGCCCTGCTGGCCTTCTTCTTCGCCTCGCTGTGGGGCGTGACGCCCCTGCAGGCCATCTCCGAGGCGCCCTCGCGTCTGTGGAACAACCCCTTCGGCAGCGGCGGCATGCCCTGGTTCGTGCCGTTGCTCATCACCCTCACCTTCGGCGTGGGCCAGTTCGCCCTCATCTTCTGGTTCATGTCCAAGGGCGGCGTCGACACCTACATGCCCTCTGAGGTCAAGACCCGCTTCGACGACGTGTGGGGCCAGGACCACGTGCTCGAGAAGGTGAAGGAGAACATCGTCTTCCTCGAGCAACCGGCGTCCATCGAGTCCAAGGGCGGACACGTCCCCGGCGGCCTCCTGCTGTGGGGCCCCCCGGGCACGGGCAAGACGCTGATGGCCGAGGCGGTGGCGGGCGAGACCGGCCGCCCCTACGTGTTCGTCGATCCCGGCGCGTTCATCAACATGTTCTTCGGCGTCGGCATCCTCAAGGTCAAGTCGCTGTTCCGCAAGCTGCGCAAGCTGTCGCTGAAGTACGGCGGCGTGATCGTGTTCTTCGACGAGGCCGACACCCTCGGCAACCGGGGCCAGCTCGCCGGCGGTTTCAACAACATGCGGGAGGCGTCCACCCACTTCCAGCTCGAGCACGGCTGCAACGGGCTGCATTACGTCTCACCGGCGACGGCGCGGCGGTTGCAGTCCGAGTGGCTGGCGGGGCGCGCCGCGTCCGCCGAGCCGGCCGCTCCCGAGGCCGGCGGCGGCCTGCGCCACTTCGTCGTCGGCGGCATGGCCGGCGGGGGCGGCGGCATGGGCACGCTGCAAGCCCTGCTCACCGAGCTGTCGGGCCTGAAGAAGCCGCGCGGGTTCGTCACCCGCCGCATCCGGGCGTTCCTCAACATCCGCCCCAAGCAGCCGCCCAAGTACCGGCTGCTGGTGATGATGGCCACCAACATGCCCGAGGCCCTCGATGAGGCGCTGCTGCGGCCCGGGCGCATCGACCGCATCTACAAGGTCGACTACCCGACCCTGGACGGGCGCATCCGGACCTTCGAGGGCTACCTCGACAAGATCAGCCACACCCTCAGCAAAGAACAGGTGCAGCGCCTGGCCGTCATGTCGCCGCGGGCGTCGGGCGCGGTGATCAAGGACATCGTCAACGAGGCCCTCATCGTCGCCACCCGCAAGGGACGCGACTACGTCACCTGGCCCGACGTGCTCGAGGCGCGGGTGTTCAAGATCCACGGCATGGCCGACGGCGTGGCCGCCACCCAGCTCGAGCAGCACGAGACGGCGGTGCACGAGGCCTCCCACGCGGTGGCCATGTACCTGCTGCAGCGGCGCTCGGTGATTGACATCGCAACGATCGAACAGCGCGGCGCGGTGGGGGGCTTCGTGAGCCCGGTGCCGGTGGAGGAGCGCAAGTTCGAGTGGCGGGTGGAGATGGAGGACGACATCGTCACGTTCCTCGTCTCTCTCGCCGGCGAGCGCCACTTCTTCGGGGGCGACAACTCGATGGGCGTGGGCGGTGACCTGGCGGCGGCCACCCGCATCGTGAGCGGCATGTTGGCCACGTCGGCCATGGGGCGGACCCTGTCGTCCTACGGCGGCCTGCCGATCCAGGGACCTAGCCAGCACAACCGCTTCGCCGACCAGGTCGAGGGGCGCCTGCAGGAGTTGATGGAACGGGCCCAGCGGGTGGTGGCGGGCAACGAGTGGTTCCTCATGGCCGTGGCCCACGCGCTGGAGGCGCACCGGACGGTGTCGGGCGAGGACATCGACGCCATCTACAAGGGTGTGCGCGGCCCCACCCTCGACGGTGGCGTCTACCACCGGGCCGAGTTTGTGCGCGCCTACAGCGCCTACCACCAGGCCTGCCTCGACGCCCACCGCCACCAGACCAAGGTGGGCATGGCCCTGCCGCGCTTCGACCAGACCGGCCCCATCGACGCCACCAGCACGCCGGCGCTGGCCCCGGCGGCCCGCTCGCCGTGGTCGGCGCCGGTGGGCTGGGCGGTGGATCCGGGCCCCGGGGGTGGCACCATCGGGGCGTGACCGACACGCCTGCCACGACGCCCAGCACGCCCGCGGCTCCGCCCGAGGTGGGTCCGTCCACCGGGCTGGCGGTCCTGCACCTGTTCTGCCGGCGCACCACCGGGCTCGACCGGGAGGCGGTGGTGGCGGCCGTGAAGGCGGCCGAGGCCGCCGGTGACCAGGTCGTCACCGTCGCCACGCTGGGCCACAAGGCCGACGTGGCCGTCATGGCGCTCTCGCCCGACTGGCGGCGGCTGCGGCGGCTGCAGACGGCGCTGCAGGATGCCGGGCTCGAGGTGGCCGACAGCTACGTGTCGCTCACCGAGGTCAGCGAGTACGCCAAGGGGATGCCGGCCGAGATGCTGCAGCCGCGCCTGTACCCCCAACTGCCGCCGGCGGGCAAGCCGGCGTGGTGCTTCTACCCCATGTCGAAGCGCCGGGCCGCCGAGCACAACTGGTACACGCTGCCCTACGAGCGCCGCCACGAGCTGATGCTCGACCACGGTCGCTCAGGGCGGCGCTTCGCCGGCCGCGTGCTGCAACTCATCACCGGGTCGGCCGGGCTGGACGACTACGAGTGGGGTGTCACGCTGTTCGCCGAGCGGCCCGACGACCTGAAGGAGGTCGTCTACACGATGCGCTTCGACGAGGCGTCGGCGGTGTACGCCGAGTTCGGCCCGTTCGTGGCCGGCGTCGTCACGCCCGTCGACCAGCTCCTCTGACCGGTTTGCACCCTGGGCGCCCATGGTTGGCCCTGAGGGTGCAAACCCGGATCAGGCGAGGCGCACCAGGGTGCGATCGAGGATCGTCGTCGAGCCGTCGGCGTTGAACGTCTGGACGTCGTAGACGCCCCGGTCGGCGTCGCCCCGATCGGTGAGGTCGCTCGCGCCGGTGACGCCGTCGTAGTCGATGTCGACGCCCTGATCGAGGAGCTGCCGGCAGTCGCCGTAGGACGTGCAGCGCTGGCCGTCGCGGCTCACGGGCACGAGTTGGCTGGCCACCGCGACGGGATCGTCGGTGCCCGCCGCCTCGGCGGCGAGGGCCAGCAGGATCGTGCAGTCGTAGGCGTAACCGGCGTAATCGGCCGCCACGCCCGGGGCGAAGGCGGCCAGGGCGCCGGTGAACCACGCGTCGCCCGCCGGGGGTTGCGTGGCCGGTCCCACCGCCCACAGCCCGGCCGTCGCCTCGGGGTGCCCGGGGCTCACCCGCTGGGGGAGGTCGGTGACCCGCAGGCCGTCGGTCACCACCACGAGCACGTCGCTCGGCCCGCTGCCCATCGACGTGCCCGCCGCCTGCAGCGCGGCCAGGAGGCGGCTGCCGACGTCGGGCAGGCCGACGAGGGCGATGGCATCGGGCCCCAGCGCCATGGTCTGGTTGACCACCGCGTTCACGTCGCTGCCGTTCGGCGCGTACGGGATGTCGGTGGTGGCGCTCGTGCCCGCCCGGTCGAGGGCGGCGGTCATGGCATCAGCCATCCCCCGCCCGTAGTCGTCGGCCGGGGCGAGGACGCCGACGCGGTGCCGTCCCATGCCTGCGATCACGTCGGCCACCGCCGTCGCCTCGAGCCGATCCGACCCGATCGTGCGGACGAACAGGCCGTGGTCGGCGACGTCGGTCAGCGCGCTGGCGGTGGCCGCCGGCGAGCACACCGGCACCTGCTCGCGCACCAGGCCGTCGAGCAGGGCCAGCGCGGTGCGCGACGTCGAGGGCCCCACCAGCGCGTCCACGCGGTCCTGGGTTACCAGGCGCGTGGCGGTCACCACGGCGGCCTCCGGCCCCTCACCCTCGTCCCCGGGGACCAGGGTGACCGGTTGTCCGAGCACGCCGCTGTCGGTGTTCACGTCGCGCACCGCCATCGCCACGCCGTCGGCCATGGGCATCGCCGCCGTGCGCCCGGAGCCGGCAGCCGGCAGCACCGTGCCGAGCCGCAGCGTGCCGTCACCCTGTCCCGGGCAGGGAGTGGGGGGTGGGCTGCTGGCGGTGCTGGCGCCGGCGC
>JBIOZN010000487.1:0-2570 GCA_044871175.1 Acidimicrobiales bacterium
CTCGGTCCGGCCAGCGCCGCCGCCGCCGGCCCCACCGACACGGTGCCGGGTGAGACGACGGTTCCGGGTGGGACCACCGTTCCGGGCGAGACGACCGTGCCCGGGGCCACCACGATCCCGGGCGCGACCGAAACCACCGCCGTGCCCGGGACTGAGACCACGCTTGCGCCGGGCGCGCCCGACTCCACCGCCGTCCCGGCGGCCGCCCCGGAGACCACCGCCGTGCCCGCCGGCAGCGTCACGCCGTCGCCGGGCGACGCCCTGCCCGTCCCCGCTCAGACGCCCGACACGAGCGTCCCCGTGGAGACCACCGGGCCCGGGGCGACGGAGACGACCGGGCCCGGGGCGACGGAGACCACCGTCCCGGCGGCCACGCCGACGGAGTCCGCACCGACGGAGTCCGCACCCACGGCGGGCACGCCTGTGCTGGGCGCCGACGGCCTCACGCCGCCCGATCAGGACCAGCCCGACGCCATGGTCGTCCTCGCCGACAAGAACGGCAATCGCCTGCTGCTCGGCCCGACCTTCCTGAAGGGCGACGCCGTTGCCGACGCCCAGGCCCGGCTCGACCAGGCCGGCGTCGAGTGGTCGGTGGCCGTCGACCTCACCGACGCGGCCGCCTCGCAGTTCGACGCCGCCGCGGCCAAGTGCTTCTCCGGCGCCACCGACTGCCCGCCCACCGGCGCCAGCAACAACGGGGGTGCCGGCGGGCGCATCGCCATCGTCCTCGACCACGAGGTCGTCTCGGCGCCCACCGTCAACACCTCGACCTTCAACGGCAAGGTCAGCATCAGCGGCGGCGACATGGGCCAGCGAGAAGCCAAAGACCTGGCTTTGGTGCTGCGCTACGGGTCGCGGCCCGTGCAGCTCGAGCCCCAGGCGGTGCAGACGGTGTCGGCCACGCTGGGCAGTGACTCACTGCACGCCGGCATCATCGCCGGCCTGGTGGGCGTCAGCCTCGTGCTGGCCTTCATGGTCTTCTACTACCGCTACCTCGGCCTGGTCGTCCTGGCCGGCCTGTGCGTCTCGGGCGCGCTGCTCTGGACCGTCATCGCCTGGCTGGGCGAGCGCCAGGGACTGGCCCTCACCCTGGCCGGGGCCACCGGCATCATCGTGTCGATCGGGGTCACCGTCGACTCCTACGTCGTGTACTTCGAGCGGCTGAAGGACGAGATCCGCGCCGGGCGCAACCTGCGCAGCTCGGCCGAGCGAGGGTTCAAGTCGGCCTACCGCACGATCGTCGCCGCCGACCTGGTGTCGCTCATCGGCGCCGCCCTGCTGTGGTACCTCACGGTGGGGGCGGTGCGCGGCTTCGCCTTCTTCCTCGGGCTGTCGTCGGTGCTCGACATGATCGTCGCCTACTTCTTCACCCGCCCGGCGGTGATCCTGCTCAGCCGCTCGGCCTGGTTCCGCACCCGCGACGTCCTCGGCGTCACCCCCGGCGAGGGGCTGGCCTTGGCGGCGGGCACCCGATGACCGACACCGCCACCGCCCCGCCCGCCGTGCCGGCGGGGCCCAAGCGGCCGTCGCTGTGGCACCGCCTGTACCACGGCGAGACCACGTACAACTTCATCGGTCGCCAGCGGATCGGCCTCATCCTGTCGGGCGTCCTGATCGCTGTGTCGCTGGTGTCGCTGTTCACCCGGGGCCTGAACCTGGGCATCGACTTCGAAGGTGGCGTCTCCTGGGAGCTGCCGGCCGCGGGCCTGAGCAACGACGATGCCCGCGCCGTGCTCGACGAGAACGGCATCGCCGGCGAGAGCGCCAAGATCCAGACGCTGGGGTCGGGCTCGGACGAACGCCTGCGCGTCCAGGTGGCCCCCGAGCCGCCCGAGGTGCAACAGAAGGTGCGCCAGGAGCTGGCCGCCCGCGCCGGTGTCGCCGACGTGCAGGAGGTGAGCGTCACCTCGGTCGGGCCCACGTGGGGCGACGAGATCACGCGCAAGGCCGTGCGCGCCCTGGTGTTCTTCTTCATCGCCGTCGCCGTCTACATCTCCCTGCGCTTCGAGTGGCGGATGGCGGTGAGCGCACTCGGCGCCGTGGTGCACGACGTGCTCATCAGCGTGGGCGTCTACTCCTTGTTCGGCTTCGAGGTCACCCCCGCCACCGTCATCGCCTTCCTCACGATCCTGGGCTATTCCTTGTACGACACCATCGTCGTGTTCGACAAGGTGCACGAGAACGTCCGCCGCTATGCCCCGACCGGGCGGGTCACCTACTCCGACATCGTGAACCTGTCGATGAACCAGGTGCTCATGCGCTCGCTCAACACCAGCGTCGCCGCCCTGTTGCCCGTGCTGTCGTTGCTCATCGTGGGCTCGTGGTGGTTGGGCGCGGTGGCCTTGCGCGACTTCGCCCTCGCCCTGGCCATCGGCCTGGTCACCGGCGCCTACTCGTCGATCTTCATCGCCACGCCCATCCTCGCGGCGCTGAAAGAGCGTGAGCCCCGGTACGCCAAGCTGCGCCAGAAGCTCGGCCGCCGCACGGCGCCCCCGGCCGAGGTGCGCACCGTCCTGGCCACCGCCGCCGGGGCCGCGCTGCCCGGGCGGGGCTCGCGGCGGGCCCGAGCG